>CAYSMM010000335.1:0-2204 GCA_964432095.1 uncultured Burkholderiaceae bacterium
GGGATAGGCAGTAGATTGAGCACTCCAAGGCTCACGCTCACTACGGCGAGAAAGCTCAGATAGGCGATTAAACCGAATGATGCGGTTTTGCCCGCGTAGTCTGCAATGGTGATCGGCCCGCTGATTTGCTTGATCGACGCCTGGCCCGTGGCCAGCTTCCACAGCATTCTCAGCGTCAGTGCGCTCATTTGCCATGTGTGTTGAACGCCGTCGGCCACCGCCTCGCTGACAGAGCGTTCCACACGCACCGTGGGCATCGGTGCACCAATCGCCGCGCCGATGCGGCCAATCGTCTGGCCGTTGATGGTTTCCGCACGCGGCGTCAGACTGATCTGTACGGGCTTGCCTTCGCGCAGCAATTGCACATCGACGCTTTGCCCGCCGCTGGCACGCAAGGTTTTGATGACATGCGCGGCGTAGGGCGTTTTCTGTTGATTGATCCGTATGATTTCATCACCGACCTTCAGCCCAGCGAGCGCGGCCACGCTATCGGGCAGTACCTGCGAGACGACTGCAGCGGTGTCGGGCATGCGCAGGCCCAGACGCTGAAACCAGGCATCGTCCAGGTCGCCCGACTCGATGGCGGCAACGTCGAGCTTGATCTCGTCGGCAGCCCCACCACTCAGCACCAGTGTCATCGACTCACCGAATGCGCCAGCACGCAGCGCATGCCAACGAATGTCCTGCCAGGATTTGACCTCGTAGCGACTGTCACCGACGCTCAGCGTCAGAACCGTTTCGCCCCCCTTGATGCCTGACTTTTCGGCAATAGAGTTTGGAGTAGGCTCGCCTAATACAGGTGATACAACCAGTGAAGGCGTTATACCAACAACAGTATAAAAAATCACTGCCAGTATGAAGTTCGCAATCGGGCCAGCAGCGACGATGAACGCACGTTGCCCCACGGGTTTGCGGTTGAAAGCCTCGGCCAGTTGATGCGCCGGTACGGGCGCCTCGCGCTCATCGAGCATCTTTACGTAGCCGCCCAGTGGAATCGCTGCCACCACCCACTCAGTCCCGGTGCTACGGCTGACCCTACGAAGCAACGGAGCGCCGAAACCGACGGAGAAGCGCAGCACTCGCACTCCGCAGGAACGCGCCGCCCAGTAGTGCCCCAACTCGTGAAATACGATCAACACACCGATCGCAACGAGAAATGCAATCACGGTCATCATGCAGAGAACCTTTGCGCCGAGTCTGCGGCAAATTGGCGCGCCTGCGCATCGAGTGCCAGAACATCGTCGAGTTGCCGCACGGTAGCGCGCGGCGTGCGGCTCACGGTGTCGCGGCACACATCGGCGATGCGCCCAAACGGCAAGCCGTGCTGCAAGAAGCGATCGACCGCCACCTCGTTGGCGGCATTGAGCACGGCCGCAGCACCATGCCCCGCCTGCAGCGCCTCGTATGCTAGGCTCAGACACGGAAAGCGCTCGGTTTCAGGCTCAAAAAACTCCAGTGCACGCAACTTGAGGAAATCAAGCTTGGGCGCGCCGGATTCAACTCGCTTGGGGTATGCCAAGCCAAGTGCGATGGGGGTGCGCATGTCGGGCGATCCCAACTGGGCCATCACGGAACCGTCGATCATTTCAACCATGGAATGAATGATGCTCTGCGGATGTATGAGCACGTCGATACGCGATGGTTCAAAGCCGAAGAGGTAATGCGCTTCGATGACCTCCAGCCCTTTGTTCATCATCGTAGCGCTGTCCACCGAGATCTTGCGGCCCATCACCCAGTTGGGGTGTGCTACAGCCTGCTCGGGCGTGGCGCGCGCCATCTCCGCCAGCGGCGTACGCAGGAAGGGCCCGCCCGACGCGGTGAGCACGAGTCGTTGCACATCTTGCGGCCAGGCTTCGCGCTTACGCGGCAGGCACTGAAAAATGGCACTGTGCTCACTGTCGATGGGTATGAGCGAGCCGCCCGACCGGCTGATCACATCGATCAGCAAATCACCCCCCACCACCAGCGCCTCTTTGTTGGCAAGAAGAATGCGCTTGCCTGCACATGCCGCAGCGAGCGTAGGCTTCAGACCTGCGGCGCCAACGATAGCGCTCATCACCATGTCCACCTCGGGTGCCGCACTCACATCACACAGCGGCTGCTCGCCAACGAGGATTTCAGTGGCGCACAAGGCAGCATCCAGCCGCGCACGCAGCTCAAGCCGTGCAGCGTCGTCGGGCACGACTGCAAACTGCGGCTTGAAC
>CAYSMM010000335.1:2214-2596 GCA_964432095.1 uncultured Burkholderiaceae bacterium
CGATGCACTGCCCAGCAAGGACGTCGATACGCTGTCGGCCGGTCAGCGCGAACACTTTGTAGGTTTGCGGATGCAAGCGGAGCACGTCCAGCGTGCTCACGCCGATAGAGCCGGTTGCGCCAAGAATGGTGATGAGTTTCATCGCAGCGTCAAATCAAATGTGCACTCAAAGGTGCGCCAGCACCCACGCCAGCGGTAGCGCAGGCAGCAGTGCGTCCACGCGATCGAGCACGCCGCCATGGCCTGGCAGCAACTGACTGCTATCTTTCACGCCGGCCTGCCGCTTGAGCAGCGACTCATACAAATCGCCGACCACGCTCACAGCGGCGATCAACGCAGTCAGCAGGAACGCACGCCACAACATGCCACCACCAAGCGTAAC
>CAYSMM010000336.1:0-2595 GCA_964432095.1 uncultured Burkholderiaceae bacterium
AGGCCGCCGCAATCGTGCGCTGGGAAATGCCCTGGCCTTGCGCCTCGCGCGCAACGCTGATGCCAAACGACATGGCATGCCTGCGCCGCAAATTGCCGGGGTTGGATGGAAACAGACCGGACGATGCAATGACATGGCCATCACGTTCAGCCACCAAGTGAATCGCGCCCTCAGGCAGTGACTCCAGCTTCTTGCGCCACATCTCGATGCCCGGAAAGGGTAGTTGCAGCAAGTTGGAGTACACCGACTCCTCGCTCATGAAGCGGGCGAAGTCCGGCGCGTCGTTGGGGTGAGCAAGCCGCAGAGTGAAGTTGGCGGCTGACATGATGGTTGTCCTTTCAGTAGTTGTTGATCGGACGATTTACTCTACGCACTTTACCTAGGCAGCGAAAGATGCTATGTTGCAGCGCAACATCAGAACTTCATGCTGTGTGTGCATGGCCTTATGCTGCAAACCAATCATCCGCAAACGTGGCCGCTTGGCCTCTGCAGATCGAACGCTGCATCCCTGTCTGCGCAGGGACGGCCGTGCAACGGATTTGCTCTGCGGCTTTGCACCCTCTCCTGCTGGCGGGAGAGGGTTGGGGTGAGGGAGCAGTATTTTCCTAAAGTTTTGCCTCGGCAAACGCCTTGCCCGCACTCAACGCATCACTCAGCTTGGATGCATCGGTGCCACCCGCCATGGCGAAGTCGGGCCGCCCACCGCCCTTGCCCCCCACCGCCAGCGCTGCGGCATTGACCAACTCGCCCGCCTTGACGCGCGCAATCAAATCCTGCGTCACGCCCGCGGCCAGCTGCACCTTGTTGCCGCCGTCTGCCGCAGCAAGCAGCACCACGCCGCTCTTGAGTTTGCTTTTGAGTTGATCGACCGTCTCGCGCAGGCTCTTGGGGTCTACGCCGTCCAGCTTGGCAGCGAGAAACTTCACGCCCTTGATGTCTACCGCGCTCGACGCCAACTCGTCGCCTTGCGCAGATGCGAGTTTGCCTTTGACCGCATCGAGCTGCTTCTCCAACGCCTTCACGTTGTCGAGCAGAGCATGGACCTTACCCACCGCCTCCGTGGCCGGGGCCTTGAGCGCCTGTGCAATGCCCGCGAGCTGCTGCTCTTGCTGCTGCATCAACGCAAGCGCACCCTCGCCCGTCACGGCCTCGACACGACGCACGCCAGCCGCCACGGCGCTTTCGCTCACGATCTTGAACAGGCCGATGTCGCCCGTGCGTTGCACGTGCGTACCGCCGCACAGCTCTCGGCTGCTGCCGATGTCGAGCACGCGTACCTCGTCGCCGTACTTCTCACCAAACAGCATCATCGCGCCGGTTTTCTTGGCATCTTCGATTGGCAGCACACGCGCCTGCGTGGCACTGTTGGCCAGTATTTCGGCGTTCACTTTCGCCTCGACACTGCGGATCTGCTCGTCGCTCATCGCTGTGCTGTGTGCAAAGTCAAAACGTGTGCGCTCGGCATTCACCTCGCTGCCCTTTTGTTGTACGTGATCGCCGAGCACCTCGCGCAGGGCTTTGTGCATCAAGTGCGTGGCGCTGTGGTTGCGCATGGTGCGGGCACGCAAAGTCTCATCAACCTGGGCCAATACTTTACCTTGTATATGCAGGTTACCGCCTTTCAATCGTCCGAAGTGGCCGAATACACTGCCCTGTACCTTTTGTGTATCGCTCACTTCAAACACCGTGCTGCCGGTTGCGCGCAATACGCCGCTGTCGCCCACCTGGCCACCACTCTCGGCATAAAACGGCGTGCGGTCGAGCACGACGATACCGCTTTGCCCGGCCTCCATCTCCTGCACCGCCACGCCGTCCACGTACAACGCCACGATGCTTGCCTCGGTGGCTAGCTGTGTGTAGCCATCAAACGCAGTATCTGGCCCGGTGTAGGCCAGCGCCTTGTCCATCTTGAACTTGCCGGCTGCGCGCGCGGTTTGGCGCTGTTTTTCCATCGCGGTGTTGAAGCCGGCTTCGTCCACCGTCACACCTCGCTCGCGGCAAATGTCCTGCGTCAAATCCAGCGGAAAACCATAGGTGTCGTATAGCGTGAAGGCCACGTCGCCCTTGAGTGTTTGCACACCTGCAGCCAACTCGCCTTCGAGAATACGCATGCCGTTTTCCAGGGTCTCGCCAAAGCGCTCTTCCTCGGCCTTCAACACTGCGGCCACACGATTGGCGTCTTTCGCAAGCTCAGGATACGCCTCGCCCATTTGCGCGCTGAGATCAGCTACCAGCATGTGGAAGAACGGTTGCTTTTGCCCAAGCTTGTAGCCGTGGCGCAAGGCGCGGCGGATGATACGGCGCAGCACGTAACCACGGCCGTCGTTGCCGGGGATCACGCCGTCAACGATCAAGAACGAGCAGGCGCGAATGTGGTCTGCAATCACGCGCAGCGACGGGTTGTTCAGGTCGGTGCAGGCCGTCTCGCGCGCAGCGGCCTTGATGAGCGCCTGGAACAGGTCAATCTCGTAGTTGCTGTGCACGTGCTGCAGCACCGCGGCAAGGCGCTCCAGGCCCATGCCGGTGTCCACGCAGGGCTTGGGCAGCGGATGCAGCACACCCTGCTCGTCGCGGTTGAACTGCATGAATACGTTG
>CAYSMM010000337.1:0-2589 GCA_964432095.1 uncultured Burkholderiaceae bacterium
GGCCGGTGAAGGTGGGCGGTGCATACGGCACGCCGGCCTCACGCTGCCAGTTGCTGGCCACCAGACCCACTGCGGAAAGCAGGATCATCAACAGGAACAACAGCACGATGACGAGTGACACCATGCCGACCCTGTCGTTCTTGAGGCGGCGCCAGGCCACCGTCCACACACCTGCGGACTTGGGCAGCTCATGCACTGCGCCAGCAGCGACTGTGGGTTGATTCAATACCGCGCTCATTTCAGCACCACCCTTGGGTCTACCCACTTGTAAAGGACGTCGGTGATCAGGTTGATCACCATCGTCAGCGCCGCCAGGTACACCGTGACGGCCTGAATCACCGGGTAGTCGCTGCGGTTGACCGCGGTAAACACTTCGCGGCCCAGCCCCGGTATGGAGAAAAACACTTCGATGAGGAATGAACCGATGAACACACCCGGCAACTGCGTGGCCACATTCGTGAGAATCGGGATCATTGCGTTGCGCAGCACGTGCTTGAACAAAATCGTGTTCTCGCCCACGCCCTTGGCGCGCGCGGTGCGCACGTAGTCGTGATTGATTTCATCCAGAAAGAAGCTGCGATAAAGCCGCGTGGTGGGTGCCAGGCTAACCAGTACCGCCAGAAACACCGGCAGTGGCGCATACACCAACAGGTTGGTGAGGTGATCGCCCGTCCAGCCTTGCACGGGGAACCAGCCGAGCTTGAAGCCGAACAGCCACTGGCCGACGATGATGTACACCAAAAAGCTGATGGACAGCGCCACGGTGGTGATCACCATCACCGCGCGGTCGGTGATGCTGCCGCGCACATAGGCCACTGCCATGGCCGCAACGATGGCCAGCAGCACTTCGAGAATCAATATCGGCAGCATGATGGTGATTGTGGCCGGCAGCCGCGTAGCAAATATGTTGGCCACCGTCTCATTGGTGGCCCAGCTCTTGCCCCAGTCAAAGGTAAAGATCTGCTGCACGAAGATCCACAACTGTGCCCACCACGGCTTGTCCAGCCCAAGCTGTGTGCGGATGGATTGAATTTGCTCTGGTGTGGCCAGCAAGCCGCCCAGAATCTCGGCCGGGTCGCCACCAAAAAATTTGAACAGAAAGAACACCAGCAAAATGACGCCCAACAATGTGGGAACCATTTGCCAGAGCCTTCGTACTACATAGGCAAACATAGGGATAACTCTTTACGCGTGTGGCGTGCTTTTTGCGAATCGGCGGATTATGCTTGCGCCTTTGCGGTTTCGCATCAGGATTTCACGGGAATGAAACGTTTTTTTAGGCATTTTCTCTACACCGCATTACTCAGTGGTGCGTTTGCAGTCTCAAGCACTGGCTTTGCGCAGGTGCCCACTTCGGCGCCGCCGGCCAAGCCGGGCGACAAGGTGTTGAAGTACGCATTTGTGGTTGCAGAGTCTGGCTTTGACCCCGCGCAGATCTCTGATTTGTATTCGCGCATTATCACCGCCAACATCTTTGAGGCGCCACTGACGTATGACTACCTCACGTACAACAGGCTCAAACCGCAAACCGCAGCAGCCATGCCGGAGATTGCGCCGGACTTCAAGACGTTTACTTACAAAATCCGGCCCGGCATCTACTTTGCCGACGATGCAGCCTTCAACGGCCAAAAACGCGAGCTGACGGCACAGGATTACGTTTACTCCATCAAGCGCCACTACGACCCGAAGTGGAAAAGCCCGAGCGTCTATCTTCTGGAGAACGCCAAGATTCTGGGTATGTCCGAGCTACGTGCCGCCGCTCTCAAGAACAATACGCCGTTCCCTTATGACACCGAAGTGGAGGGCTTGAAGGCGCTCGACCGCTACACCTTGCAGTTCAAGTTTGGCGAACCGCAGCCGCGCTTTGCCTACCTGCTTGCTGACGGTGCGGTATTTGGCGCCGTAGCCCGTGAAGTGGTGGAGAAGTATGGCGACAAGATCATGGAGCATCCGGTGGGCACCGGGCCATACAAGCTCACGGCGTGGCGCCGCTCATCGAAAATGGTGCTGGAGAAGAACCCGAACTTCCGCGATGAGTTCTACAACGAACAGCCGCCTGACAATGATGCGCGCAGCCAGGCCATTGCTGCGCGTTTGAAGGGCAAGAAGCTGCCCATCATTGACCGTATAGAGATCTCCATCATCGAGGAGTCGCAGCCGCGCTGGCTGGCCTTCATGAATGGTGAGACGGATCTTGTGTCCATCCCAGGTGAGTTCATCAACATCGCCATTCCAGGCAACAAGCTTGCACCCAACCTGGCCAAGCTTGGCGTGGAGATGGACCGCACGCCCAACCCCGACTTTGTGGTGTCTTACTTCGGCATGGAGAACCCCATCGTCGGCGGTTACACACCCGACAAAGTGGCGCTGCGTCGCGCGATTGCCCTGGCCGTGGACGACGATGAGCGCAAACGGCAGATCTATCGCAACCAGGTGATTCTTGGGCAGGGGCCGATTCCGCACGGCACGTTTGCCTACGACCCCGAGTTCCGCTCCACGATGAGCGAATACAACCCCGCGCGTGCCAAGGCCTTGCTCGACATGTTTGGCTACACCGACAAAAACGGCGACGGCTGGCGTGATTTACCC
>CAYSMM010000338.1:0-1723 GCA_964432095.1 uncultured Burkholderiaceae bacterium
GCCCTTCAGACCCGCTGCTTTTGACCTTGGAGCAGGAAATCATCCCCCGCTTGCTACGGGCTCATCCACAGCCAAGGATGCAATCGCAGCTATGCGCGCAGGCGCAGGTTGACCCCGCGCCTAGAGCAAATGCAGCAAATGCAGCAAATGCAGCAAATGCAGCCTCTGCAGGCACCCTAGTGGTAACGCCGCACCAGGTTCGTGAGCTGACGCAGCTGCTCATTCATTCGGGCATAGACCGCTCGCTGGCGTATGTCGATGCGGTGCGTGCGGCTGGAGTTAGTAGCGAGCAAGTCATGATGGAGCTACTGTCGCCTGCATCAGAATGGCTTGGTGACCTGTGGTGTGAGGACAGGGCATGCTTTGCTGAGGTGACCACGGCGTTGTGGCGGCTGCAGGAACTGCTCAACCATATATCACCTGATTTCCAGCGCAACGCGAGGCCGCCGCATGGCGCGCGGATCTTGCTTTGTGCAGCCCCAGGCGAGGCGCATGTCTTTGGCATGAAAGTGCTGGCGGAATTCTTGCGGCGCGATGGTTGGGACGTTCGCGATGAACCTATGTCCAATGTTCATGAGTTGCTCGGGGCTGTGCGGCATGAATGGTACGATGTCATTGGTTTTTCGCTGGCCTGTGACAACGGTATAGAGAGGCTGGTTTCAGCGGTTCGCGAGGTGCGGGCACAGTCACGTAACCGGGACGTAAAGGTGATGGTTGGGGGTGCAGCATTCAACACGCGGCCAGACTGGGTGGCTCTAACAGGTGCAGACGCAACTGCAACGTCGGCACAGCAGGCAGTATTGCATGCTCGCCGCCTTCTCGGTTTGATTGAAGGTGATTATACTGCACATAGTGTGCTGGGCGTTGCAGCAGCAGCCTCGGCATGAAGTCAACTTAGTTGTGTGGTACTGAGTGGAAGCAATTGTAAATGACAGGGGCTCCCTGGGCACTTTGTTCGAGGGGCTTGATGCAGCAACATCAAGCATTCTGTTGCGTGCCGCTGCTGATGTTTTGCTGCGTCTGGATGCCCAGGGAACGATTCGCGCAGTTCATTGCGCAGCTGATAACGCCTTATCCTCTGTCAGCGCCAACTGGGTTGACATGGCCTGGGTGGATACTGTTACCCCGGAGTCTCGGCCCAAACTCGATGCTTTGATGCGCGATGCCGCGTCTGTAGACAGCCCGGATTTGCGCTGGCGTGAGGTCAATCACCCAGTTCCTGCTGGCGCGGACATTCCGGTGCATTACTCATCAGTCCCGGCTGGCAATGGTGCAATGTTGCTGGTCGGTCGCAGCATGCAGGCTACTGCAGAGCTTCAACGTCGGCTTGTGGACGCACAACAG
This sequence comes from uncultured Burkholderiaceae bacterium, assembly GCA_964432095.1. GTDB lineage: Bacteria > Pseudomonadota > Gammaproteobacteria > Burkholderiales > Burkholderiaceae_C > CAYSMM01. Next base: position 1,345 of record CAYSMM010000338.1, read on the forward strand.
TCGCTTGAGCGTGATTACGCGCGCCTAAGGCATGCCGAGGCGCGCTACCGGCTGCTGTTTCAGGTCGCCACCGAGGGGGTGCTGATCGTTGATGCAGCTAGCCGAAAGGTGATAGAAGTCAACCCCGCAGCGCTACAGCTCCTGGATATATCGCAGGCACGTCTGGTGGGGCATTCACTGCTGGACATGTTCGACACCGAAAGCGCAGATGCCTTGCTGTCGGTTCTCGCGCGTGTGCGCACCAGCGGGCGCCACGAAGAGACGCTAGTGCGCAGTGCCGACGGCAAATTTCGTTTTGCTTTGGTGGTCAGCCTGTTCCGGCAGGAGGGTAATGCACTTTTTCTGGTGTGGCTTACTCCCAAGGCTGCGCATGACGCGC
>CAYSMM010000338.1:1733-2587 GCA_964432095.1 uncultured Burkholderiaceae bacterium
ATCACCGCGTCAGGCTTGAGGAGGTGGTGCAGCATTCGCCTGACGCTATCGTGGTCACCCGGCTAGATGGCCGCGTCGTGGCGGCTAATCGCGCCTTCATCGAGATGGTGGACGCAGTGACCGAGGAGCAGGTGCGTGGCCAGTCCATCGAGCAATGGCTGGGTCGCGGACTGGTAGACACCAGCGTGCTATTGGGTCATCTGCGCAAGCACACCCCGGTGCGGCAATTTGCCACTACGCTGCGCAGCCTGTATGGCGTGACCATACCGGTAGAAATTTCTGCCGGCGTCAGCTCCGAGGGCGATACGCCGCTGGCTGGCTTCACCATTCGTGACGTTGGCCGCCGTATGAGTGCCACAGACGGCGGCGTCACGCCGATACATGGGGGCATGTCGCGTGCCGCAGCGCAGCTCACCGAGCTCGTCGGCCGTGTGCCGTTGCGCGACATCGTGGGGCAAACCACCGATCTCATCGAAAAGCTTTGTATAGAAGCCGCGTTGCAACTGACGCGTGACAACCGTGCTGCAGCCGCTGAGATGCTTGGTCTGTCGCGCCAAAGCCTCTACATCAAGCTGCGTCGGTTTGGCTTGGGTGAGCTAGGCCCGGCGGACGCACTCGAAGAAGGTGAGCCGCCCGACCGTACGTCCGGCTGAGGCTTGTCTGTCCGAGGTTGCTTGCAGTGCAGGCAACTGCGATGATGCAAACATATTGTGCAAACACCGTATATACTGTTAAATGTATACATGCATAGCTGGATATTTCATGCTCATTAAATCGGTTATACAAAACAGAGTATATCGATTGACTCTCCACTAATACCGCCTGCAAAAATATCTTGCCCAGTAAGGCGCGCA
>CAYSMM010000339.1:0-2585 GCA_964432095.1 uncultured Burkholderiaceae bacterium
CGCTTCGCGCAGGTTAGGCATGCATGCGGGCTGCGCTCGCGCTTACGTGCCGATCAGCCCACCATCTGCCTTGGTGATGACGAGGGTGGCGCTGCGTGGGCGGGCATTGTCGGGCCAGGCGGATATTTTGGTGGGGGCGTCGGGGTCGCCGCGCTCGCTGGGTGATTCGCCGGGGTGTTGGATGTTGACGAACATGGTTTTGAGGTCGGGGGTGCAGACGACGCCTGTCACCTCGCAGCCTCGCGGCCCCACGAGGAAGCGTTTGGTTTCGCCGGTTCGTGGGTTGGCAGCCAGCATCTGGTTGTTGGGCAGGCGGGCGTAGTCGCCTTTGCCCATGGCGCTGGTGGACGCGTCGGTTTGTATCCACATCATGCCGCGGCTGTCGAACCACAGGCCGTCGGGGCTGCCGTATGCATCGCCTTTGATGTTGCCTTTGGCGTCGGCGCGTTCGTTTTGCGGGTCGCCAGCCAGCACGAAGTGGCTCCACTCAAAGGTGCGGCCGTCGAAGTCGCCCTGCTCTTTCCAGCGGATGATGTGGCCCATGGTGTTTTTGGCGCGCGGGTTGGCGGCATCGACGACGGGCTGCTTGTCGGCCCCGCGGTTGCTGTTGTTGGTGAGGGTGCAGTACACCCAGCCGGTGGTGGGGTCGGTGCTGATCCACTCTGGCCGGTCCATCTTGGTGGCGCCGACGGCGTCGCTGGCCTGGCGGCTCTTGATGAGCACTTCGCCCTGGTTGGCAAAGCCGTTGGCGGCGGTCAGTGGGCCGCTGCCGTGTGTGAGGGCAATCCATTCGCCGCTGCCGCTTGCGTTGAACTTGGCCACGTATAAGGTGCCATGGTCCAGCAGGGTTTTGTTGGCAGCGTATCCCCCCGGCTTGATGGTGTCGCGGCTGACGAATTTGTAGATGTATTCAAAGCGCGCGTCCTCTCCCATGTACACCACGGCGCGGCCGTCGCGCGTGCGCTCGAGCCACGCGCCTGCATGAGCGGCGCGGCCCAGCGCAGTGCGTTTGATGGGGGTGGAGGTGGGGTCCATCGGGTCGATCTCGACTACCCAGCCAAAGCGGTTGTGCTCGTTGGGGTGAAGGTTGGCGTCAAAGCGCGCGTCGTGCTCGTGCCAGCGGTAGCCGCCGCCACCCTTGCGCATGCCCCAGCGGCGCTGGTGCGCATCGGGCGCGTCGGGGCCGTTGAAGTAGTAGATGTAGTTTTCTTCGCAGGTGAGGTAGGTGCCCCAGGGCGTGTAGCCGTGCGCGCAGTTGTTGAGCGTGCCCAACACGCGGGTGCCGGCGGGGTCGGCAGCGGTTTTCATCAGGTCGTTCCCGGCCGCCGGGCCGCTGATGAGCATGGGCGTGCTGGCAGTGATGCGCCTTGCAAATTTCGACGGGCGCACCAGCTGCCATTGCCCCGCAGCACCGGCTTGCACCTCGATGACGCTGACGCCATGCGCGGCTTGCGACTTGGCCACTTTCTCGGCGCTCCAGGTTTTCATGCCGTCGGTGTGCAGCAAGCCGTCGTCGGTGTATTCATGGTTCATCACCAGCAGGCCGCGCTGGTTGCCTTCGAGCGGAAAGTAGTGAATGCCATCATGGTGCATGCCGGATTGCAGCGCCTGCTCTGCCGCGGTGTTGCTGGCGTCGGCTTTGTAGGCGGGCATGCCAGCCGCGATGCCGGTAGCGTCGCCCCAGCGGTAGAGCACCTGCACCTTGTAGCCCTCGGGCACGGTAACGGCATCCAGCCCGGTCATGGCAATGGGTTTGAAGCCGGGGGTGGGGCCGACTGCGCTGCCCGCCGCAGACGGGGCGGCGCAGCCTTGCAGGGCCGTGATCGATAGCGGCGCAAATAGGCCGGTGATGGCTGCGGCCAGGCCGCCTTGCACGAATGTGCGGCGTGCGGGGCTGGATACGTCGTGGATGCTGGGGTTGGACGAGCGGTTGCTGTCTTCCATCAAACTGAAATCTTTTGCCATGGCAGTGTGGGTTCTTACGTTATTTATAAAACTCACAATCAGTATGTGAAGGTGACATGACAGTTTCGTGATAGCCACGCAAACCCCTGCAACTGCCTAGACTTTGCGAGAATGCGTCATGCCTCGCTACCACTTTACCTGCACCGTGGCCGTGCAGTTCCTGCCGGAAAAGTCCAATCCCCAAGAGGGCATGTTCGCCTTTGCTTACACCGTCACCATCAAGAACGACGGCGAGGCGCCCGCGCAGCTGGTGGCGCGGCATTGGGTGATTACCGACGCCCATGGCCGCGTGGAAGAAGTCAAGGGCTTGGGGGTAGTGGGGCATCAACCGCTGCTCAAACCCGGCGAGGCATTTGAATACACCAGTTGGGCGCGGATTGCCACGCCCGAGGGCAGCATGCGTGGCAGCTATTTTTGCGTGGCTGAAGACGGAGAAAAATTCGACGCGCCGGTGCCGCCGTTTGCGCTCAGCATGCCGCGCACCTTGCATTGAAGCTTGGGGCCTGTGCACACGCAAGCGATCTTTTCATGTGATACTGTTTGTTGTATATAGCCTTTACTGGTCATCTATAAACCAGTAAAGGCATTACACTATTGGCAGTATGCATTCAGTGGGGGCT
>CAYSMM010000340.1:0-2580 GCA_964432095.1 uncultured Burkholderiaceae bacterium
CTCTCATGCCGATGCTGCCCGCGTACTCACACTCAAGGAGCTGCGGCTGCACCTGGAGCATCACATGCGCAAGCATGTCGATCCGCTCGTGCGGCAAATGCCGATCGAGCCGTACCTGCGCGAATTCCTGGAGAAGGTGTGGGTGGCCGCGCAAGTCGAGGCGGTGATGCGCTATGGTGAAAAATCGGGCGAATCCATGCGTTTCAAGCGCTTGTGCAGCGACCTGATCTGGAGCGTGCAGCCCAAGGTGACCGCTGACGACCGAAGGCAGCTCGTCTCTGCGTTGCCTTACCTGATGCGCGACGTCAATGAGGCCTTCGCGCTGCTGCGCTGGCCGCCACTGCAGCAAAAGGAGTTTCGTGCCCGACTGCTGGAAAACCACGCCAAGGTGATGAAGGCTGATGAGCCCGGCGCGAACGCGGGAGCAGCAAGCGAGTTGATCGAACAATTGCGTAACCTCACGGTGCCGTCCATCGAAGTCGCACCGGCAGACGATTTGGCGCCCGGCGCCCTGGCGGCTGACGATATCGACTTCACCGACGTCGAGAAGGCGCAGACCGGCATCATGACCGAGCAGGATTTGCTCGAAGCCGAAACCGTCGATGTCGATATATTTGGCGATACTCAGAGCAGTAATACGTTAGAACTGAGTGACAAAATCCAGAAAGAGATAGATACAAATAGCAGTATTGCCATGATTATGGGTATGAAGCCTGGCCTTGCATATGAGATCATGATGGCCGGCACCTGGAAGAAGCTGCGCCTGTCCTGGATCAGTGACATGCAGACTTTTTATGTGTTCGTGCACAGCGGCGACTACAAATCGCGCATCACGCTCAGCGGTGCCACGCTCATGCGCGCCTGGCAGCGCGGCAGCATCCGCACGCATGAGCAAGTCGCGCTCATGGCGCGGGCGATTGAAGCCACGCGGCACGAGTTGCAAGAAAAAACCTAGCCTTCAGCAGGTGGCTGCGGCCTGCCCTGAACCTAGGCCCAGGATACGCGATTGGCCCCCTGAGCCTTTGCGCGTTGCGCAGCGTTCTCGGCAAGTTTCACCCATTGCTCTGTTGACATCACATCGCTGGCCAGCGGGGCCACGCCAATGCTGCAGGTGATTTGCAAATCTTCCTCACCGACTTTGAACGGCTTGCTGGCAATCGCCAACCGCAGCCGCTCGGCGACTTGCCGAGCCACGTCCTCGGGCTGATTACCCAGCACGACCACAAACTCCTCGCCGCTCCAGCGCGACAGCACGTCGTCGCCACGCAAGCTACCGCTGAGCACTTGGGAGATTTCCACGATCAGCCGGTCGCCCACATCGCGGCCATAGTAATCGTTCACCTGCTTGAAGTAGTCCACATCGACGAACAGCAGGTACGTGCCGCGCTGAGCACTGCGCCGTGTCGAGCTGTATTGCGCGTGCAGTTGTGTCAGCTTGATCTGCATGCCGCGGCGGTTCAGCAGGCTGGTCAGCGGGTCGGCGTTGGCCGAGCTTTCGATCATGCGGCGCAGTTGCGCGGCTTGCAGCGCAGCCTCCAGATAGTGTGACAGCGCGACAAACGTTTCGATGCCTGCAGTTTGAAAGTAGCCCGCGGTCGCTGCATGCAGCACCAGCAGGCCGCGTTGCGTGCTATCGGGCACTATAAGCGGCATAGCCAGCATTTCAGCCAAGTCATAGGGCTCCGACTTGTGCGCGCACACCGCGTGCGCAGGCAGTCCTGCGGGCCGCACGGGGCTGGCTTCGGTGAGCAGTGGGCGAAGCATCGCAGGCATTCCGTGGCCGATGGTCAGATCGAATTGCAGCGACTTTGCATAGGCAGCTGCCGGCCCGCAGGCCTTGGCCGGGATGATGGCGCTGGACTCTGTGTCGCCCAACCAATACCACGCCATACGCAACTGCGATGACGCAGTGATGACCCGCTGTGCCAGCGCCATGAAGGCGTCTTGCGGCGCATAGGCCTGCGTCAGCAGGCTGGCGGCCGCCAGGGTGGCTTGCGTCACCGCGTCGCGCTCGCGCAGCCAGTCGAGTTCGCTCCAGTGAGTGCTCGGTGTCCCGTCGGGCGGCGTGCCTTTGAAAAGTTTGCCCAGCATGCTTTGGCGATAGATTTCGTTTGGTTCAGGCGCAGTGTAGCCGTGGTCTGGCACAGATCCTAGGCCGGATTGGGAATATCGATGAACTGATGCTGAACGTTGAATCGCTTAGCCAGATGCGCCCCCAGCGCCTGCACGCCATAGCGCTCGGTGGCGTGGTGTCCGCAGGCCAGATACGCAATGCCCATCTCACGCGCAAAGTGTGCAGTGGGCTCGGAGATTTCACCGCTGAGGTACACCGTGGCGCCAGCCGCACAGGCGTCTTCGATTGCACCTTGCGCAGCACCCGTGCACCATGAAACTGTATTAAGTATCATATCATCACTGCCTATTAATATTGATTTTCGACCAAGTACTTCATGTACTATAGCCCTCAATTCCCCTACGGTGCGTGCATTCGTACTGCGGCCTACGTGCACCAGTCCCTTGTCGCCCGTGGTGCGTTCGGTGACCAGGCCCAACCGCTCGGCGAGTTGCGCGTTGTTGCCC
>CAYSMM010000341.1:0-2566 GCA_964432095.1 uncultured Burkholderiaceae bacterium
GATCAACGTGGACGAGCTAGACCAGTTAAAGGGCTGAGCCAATGGAAAACAACATCAGCCAGAACACCCTACTCATCATCGCGTTGGCGCCGCTGGCCGGCGCATTAGCTGCGGGTCTGTTTGGCCGGGCATTGGGGCGCACACTGTCGCATCTCGTCACTATCAGCGGAGTCGCCGTGGCTTTTGTGCTGTCAGCCATGGTGCTAAATGACGTGGTTGCAGGCGCACGCTTCAATGCAACAGTGTACGAGTGGATGGTCATTGGGGGCCTCAAGATGGAGGTCGGCTTTCTTATCGACGGGCTGTCGGCCATGATGATGTGCGTGGTGACCTTCGTATCGCTGATGGTGCACATTTACACCATCGGTTATATGCAGGATGACCCAGGCTACCAGCGTTTCTTCAGCTACATCTCGCTTTTCACCTTCTCGATGTTGATGTTGGTGATGAGTAATAACTTCCTGCAGTTGTTCTTTGGTTGGGAGGCTGTAGGCCTGGTGTCTTACTTGCTCATTGGCTTTTGGTATACCAAGCCAACGGCAATCTTTGCCAATCTCAAGGCGTTCTTAGTCAACAGAGTCGGCGACTTCGGTTTCATTCTCGGAATTGGTCTTGTCGCTGCCTTTGCGGGCACGCTTAACTATGCTGAAGCCTTTGCCAAGGCTGGCGAACTGGCCAAGCTCACCTTCCCGGGCACTGACTGGATGCTGATCACTGTGATCTGCATCTGCCTGTTCATTGGTGCCATGGGCAAGAGCGCGCAGTTTCCTCTGCATGTTTGGCTGCCCGACTCCATGGAGGGTCCCACGCCGATTTCTGCATTGATTCACGCTGCCACCATGGTGACGGCGGGTATCTTCATGGTGGCGCGTATGTCACCGCTATACGAGCTGTCTACCACCGCATTGAGTTTCGTGGTGGTGATCGGTGCCATCACTGCATTGTTCATGGGGTTCCTGGGCATCATTCAAAACGACATCAAACGCGTGGTGGCGTACTCCACGCTCTCACAGCTGGGCTACATGACGGTTGCTTTGGGCGTGTCGGCCTACAGCGTGGCGGTGTTCCACCTCATGACGCATGCATTCTTCAAAGCACTGCTGTTCCTGGCGGCAGGCTCTGTGATCATTGGCATGCATCACAACCAGGACATCCGCTACATGGGCGGTCTGCGCAAGTACATGCCGCTGACTTGGATCACCTCTTTGCTCGGCTCTCTGGCTTTGATTGGTACGCCGTTCTTTGCCGGCTTTTACTCCAAGGACATGATCATCATGGCGGCTGCCGAAAGCCGCATACCGGGCGCCGTCTTTGCTTACTTCGCCGTGACCTTGGGTGTGTTCGTCACTGCCTTCTATTCTTTCCGAATGTATTTCCTGGTATTTCATGGCCGCGAGCGTTACGACCAGGCGCCGCATGATGAGCATCACGGGCATCACGACGATCATCACGTCGATGGCAAGCCGCACGAGTCGCCCTGGGTTGTAACTGCACCGCTGCTACTGTTGGCCATTCCTTCGGTGGTGATTGGATTCATGACGATTCAACCCATGTTGTTTGGTGAGTTCTTCAAAGACAGCATCTTTGTCGATGCAGCATTGCACCCTGTGATGACCAAACTAGCAGGGCATTTCCACGGCGCCACGGCGCTGGGTCTGCATGCGTTCGTCAGCCTGCCTTTCTGGCTGGCTGTGGCGGGTGTGGCTGCAGCGTATTACTGCTATATGGTCAACCCCAAAGTGCCGGCATGGTTTGCCAGCAAGTTTTCGCTCATTTACCGCTTACTTGAAAACAAGTACTACATGGACTGGATCAACGAAAACCTGCTTGCGCCCGCTGCGCGTGCTCTGGGCACGGGCTTGTGGAAGGGGGGCGATCAGGCTGTGATCGACGGTCTGGCCGTCAATGGCTCCGCACGCACTGTGGGCTTCATTGCATCTGTTGTACGTACTGTGCAGTCTGGATACCTCTACTGGTATGCCTTCGCAATGATCGCGGGACTTGCAGCGTTTATGGTGTACTTCTTTACGGTTCGTTACGCTGGCTAGGCAGGATAAGAAACAATGCAAAGCCTTCCGTTGTTAAGTTTGGCGATCTGGACGCCGATTCTGTTTGGTGCCCTGCTGCTCGCCGCGGGGAAAGACGAGCACGCTCGAGCGGTGCGTTGGGTAGCGCTGACCGGTGCAGCGTTTGGCCTATTGTTCACCATTCCGTTGATCGCAGGTTTTGATGTGCGCACGAGCGTCATGCAGTTCACCGAGAGCGCTGCATGGATCGAGCGTTTCAACATCAACTATGCGCTAGGCGTGGACGGCATCTCGATGTGGTTCGTGCCGCTAACGGCGTTCATCACATTGATCATCGTGGTTGCGGGCTGGGAGGCGATCACCGAGCACCTCAACCAGTATATGGGTGCATTCCTCATTCTTTCCGGTCTGATGATTGGCGTGTTCACAGCGCTCGACGGCGTGCTGTTCTACATCTTTTTTGAGGCTACGCTGATCCCGATGTACATCATCATCGGTGTATGGGGCGGGCCAGACAGGCGCTATGCCGCATTCAAGTT
>CAYSMM010000342.1:0-2557 GCA_964432095.1 uncultured Burkholderiaceae bacterium
ATGTTTGGCTACACCGACAAAATCGGCGACGGCTGGCGCGACTTGCCCGACGGCAAGCCACTGGTGCTCGAGTACGCCTCGCAACCCGACAGCACATCGCGCCAAAGTGCCGAGCTGTGGAAGAAGCATATGGATGCGATCAACGTGAAGATCGAGTTCAAGGTGGCGAAATGGCCCGAGCAACTCAAGCAGTCGCGCGCGGGCAAGCTGATGATGTGGGGCGTGGGCTGGAGTGGTGGTACGCCCGACTCAGACACCTTCCTGGCCTTCAACTATGGCCCCAATAAAGGCCAGGCCAACCATTCGCGCTTTGACCTGCCGGAGTTCAACAAGCTGTATGAGCAGCAGCGCGTGATGGCCGATTCACCCGAGCGTGCCGACATCATTCGCAAAGCCAGCAAACTGGTGATTGCCTATATGCCCATCAAGGTGCATGCGCATCGCTTCACCACCGACTTGAATCAACCATGGGTGGTGGGCTATCGCCGCCATCTGTACATGCGTGATTTCTGGAAGTACATCGACATCGACGAGAGCAAGCGGCAGAAGTAAGCCGCGGAAGTTAGCCACAGTGCGTACAACATTGCCGGCGTATCGTGCATGACGATGGATGCATGCGCTCTACTTTATACTCCAATAACTATCATGCCATTACCGCACTATCAAAGGGCGGTGATGGCTATATAGTCATAAGAGTATTATTGATTTAACGAAATCTATGCCCTGCCGCTGGGGCAGCTAGCCTAGCGTTGAATCCCCAACCAGCCCTGAGGCACCGGCCGCGGCCTGCGGCTCTCGTCGGTCGCCACGTAGGTGAGCGTGGCTTCAGTCACTTTGATGACATCAGGGTCGCCGGTGTGCAGCTTTTTGGGGCTACGCTCGGCAAACACCTCGACCGTGACGGTGATGGAGGTGTTGCCCACCTTCATCACATCGGCGTAAAAGCTCAGCACGTCACCCACGAACACCGGCTGCTTGAACAAAAACGAATTCACCGCGATGGTGGCCACGCGCCCCTTGGCACGCCGCGCGGCGGCAATGCCGCCAGCAATGTCCACCTGCGCCATGATCCAGCCGCCGAACACGTCGCCGTGCATGTTCACGTCGTTGGGGCCGGTTTGCATACGCAGCGTGGGGCTTTTACCCTCGGGCAGGTTGTTGTCGTCCATCTCGGGTTCCTTGTTTACTTTTTCTCGCCTTCGCGCGACAAAGCCTTGCGAGCCATGTCATCCACCACGCTGGGCGCAAAGGTTTTGAGCACCAAGCCGAGCTTACCCTTGGCCGTCATCACCCACTCGCGTTTGCGGCGGCGCATGGCCTCTATCATCTGCCGCGCGCATTCGGCCACCGGCATCGCGCCTTGCTCTTTCAGGCCGCTGTAGCCAGCCTCCAGCCCGTCGCCCTTGAGGCCATGGCGGCGGATGTTGGTGTCTACCACGCCGGGGTAGATCATGGTGACGTCCACGCCTGTGCCTGCCAGCTCGATGCGCAAGGACTGAAAAAACCCGTCCATCGCAAATTTGCTGGTGCAGTAAGTGGTGCGCGCCGGCACGCCGGTTTTGCCTGCGAGGCTGGAAACGCCCACCAGTAGGCCGTGCGACTTCTTCAAGTGAGGCAGCGCGTAATGCGTGCACCAGACAGCGCTCATTACGTTGGTGCGAAAGAGGGTCTCGTAGGTGCTGAAGTTCGTGATCTCCTCAAACCATGCATGCATGGACAGGCCAGCGTTGTTGACGAAGTAGTCGATACTGCCGAACTCCTGGATCGCCGCCTGCACTAGCGCCTTGCAATCGTCCTCGGAGGTGACGTCGGTGCGCACCGCAAGCGCTTGCGCGCCTTTGGCCTGGCAGGCCGCGGTCACAACCTCGAGCTTGTCCAGGGAACGTGCAGCCAGCACAAGCTTGGGCCGATATTCGGCCAGTTGCCGGGCGAGCTCGGCGCCAATGCCGTCTGAGGCACCGGTAATCACAATCACTTTTCCGAGGAACATAGGCCTTACTCACGTGCGATTGCAAACATAAAGATAATCCTAGCCGATGAGACAACCCCACGCTGCAGCCACCGTGCCCAAGCTGCCCGATGCCGCCTTGTCCGCCGCGTCGCGCAGCGAATGGGGCACCCTCACAACTCTCCTCGGCTATGTGTGGCCGCACCGCACCCGCGTGCTGGTGGCGTTGTCATTTCTGCTGGCTGCCAAGGCAGCCAACGTGGCGGTGCCATTCGTGCTCAAGCATATTGTTGACGCACTCGACTCGAAGCCCGGCGACGCGGCAGCGCTGCTGGCGGTGCCTGTGGCGCTGCTCGTGGCTTACGGTTTGCTACGTGTGGCCACGACGCTGTTTACCGAGTTGCGCGAGATGGTGTTTTACCGCGTGTCGGCGCGCGTGGCGCGCACGGTGGCACTGTCGGCATTCAACCACTTGCTGTCGTTGAGTCTGCGCTTTCACCTCGAGCGGCAAACCGGGGGCGTGTCGCGCGATCTGGAGCGCGGCAGCCGTGCGATTCACAGCCTGCTCAATTACATGATCTACAACATTGTCCCCACATTGGTGGAGAT
>CAYSMM010000343.1:0-2527 GCA_964432095.1 uncultured Burkholderiaceae bacterium
CCACCTCACTGATGCCGTGTTGCACCAGCCATTGAGCCAGTGTATGGCGCAGCAGTTTGCGGCGCTGCGAAAACGCCAGTCGCATCAGCGACTCAAGCACTTCGGCGTTCACATCGGGCGGCTCGGCCAGCGGGGTCATCACCACCACCGCGCTGTCTACCTTGGGCGGCGGATCGAACGCATCGGGTGGCACATGCAACACATTGGCCATGCGATAGCGCCATTGCAGCATCACCGACAGTCGACCGAAGGCCTTGCTGCCGGGCTGCGCCACCATACGGTCGATCACCTCTTTTTGCAGCATGAAGCATTGGTCTTGCACGTGCGCAGCCAGCGGCAACAGATGAAACAGCAAGGGGCTGGAGATGTTGTACGGCAGGTTGCCGGCGATGCGCAGCTTGCGGCCGGGCTGCACGAACTGCGCAAAATCCACCTGCAGCACGTCGGCCTGCACCAGCTCCAGCCGCGCACCAAAGCGCGCTTTGAGCTTGGGGGCCAGGTCGCGGTCGATCTCGATGGCGATCAGATGATCGCAGCGCTCCAGCAGCCGCTCGGTGAGCGCGCCAAGGCCGGGGCCGATTTCGATGAGCACGTCACCGGGCGCGGGCGCGACGATGCGTGTAATCGCGTCGAGCACCGAATCGTCGCTCAAGAAATGCTGGCCAAACGCCTTGCGCGCAAAGTGTGCACCCGCAGCGCCGTGGCTGCGCGCTGAGCGGCCCGCAGAGGAACGTGCACCTGGCTTCATGATTCTTATACTCTTTGTTGTATAAAGCCATCACTGATATATGATTACCAGCAACGTACTTACACTCCATGCAGTATCCATGTTCTGCAGGAGTGCATGATGATGCGTCTGCAGCTACTCAGTCGCGGCGTATCTCGACGAAGGCGCGCGAGCGCAAATCGGCCAGCCACTTGGCGCCATCTTCTTCGGCCTTGCGCTCGCGCAAAATCTCGCGCGCACGCTCACGCAAATCTTTCTGCGACATGGCTTGCTCCTTGCGCTCGAGCACCTCGATCAGATGCAGGCCAAAGCGGCTGGGCACCGGATCGCTCACCTGGTTGAGCGGCAAGCGGCTCATCACCTGCTCAAACTCGGGCACAAACTGCCCAGGCGCGACAAAGCCCAGATCACCACCTTGCTGCGCACTTCCGTCTTGTGAATATTGCGCAGCCATCTGCTCAAAGGTAGCCTGCTTGCTGATGATGCGGTTACGGATGTCGAGAATCAGTCGCCGGTTTGCCGGCACATCCTCGCGCAGCAGAATGTGCCGCGCGCGCGTAAGCGGCACCATGACGGTGGGCACTTCGGCCTGACGGCGCGCCTTGAGTAGCAGCACGTGAAAGCCTGCGCCGGTTTGAATCGGACCGGCATACTGACCGGGTTTCAAATCCTTGATCGATTCCAAAAACGCCTGCGGCAAGCGCGACGCCGGGCGAAAGCCGAGCTCGCCCCCGATCTTGGCGTTGGGTGCTTCGGACTCAGCCTCCGACAGCTTGCTGAAATCGGCCCCGCTGTTCAATTGCTGCAACCAGCGCTCGGCCTTGGCACGCGCCTGCGCACGTTGCGTCTCGCTCGGGTTCTCAGGTAGCTTGGCCAGAAGCTGCGCGATGTTCACCTCGATGCGGTCGCCTGCGGCCACGCCGCTTTGCTCGGCCAGAAAATCGTCTACCTCAGCGTCGCTCACACGCACTCGGCCCAGCACCTCGCGCTCACGCAACCGGCTGATGACGATCTCATCGCGCAGTTGCTCGCGGTACGCTGCAAAACTGATACCGCTTTCACGCTCGACGCGGCGCACGAAGTCGGGCAGGCGCAGGCCGTTTTGCTGCGCCATCGAGGCCACGGCACGCTCTACGGTGGCGTCATCGGCGCCCACGCCGATCTCTTTGGCAAAGCTCACCTGCACGCGCTCTTCGATCAGCCGCTCAAGAGCGGCTTGCGAAAGCGCATCACGCGACGGCTGTGTCTGACCGCGTGCAGCAAGCTCGGCTTCGAGCCGCTTGATGCGACGTTTCACATCCAAGCGAGTAATCACCTCCTGGTTGACGACGGCCGCGATCGAGTCGCCGGGTACGCTGGCATCAGACCCAGGAGCCGTTGCAGCCGGCGCCTGCGCGGCAGACATCACGGCAATCGACGATAGCGCCACTGCAACTGTAGGCCTACGCGCGAAGCGCGACAAAAACAAAATAGCACTATTCATAATTCGCATACGGATTGGGCTTATCCGATCCTTCCTTGAGCACGCGGTATTGCGGAATACTTTGCTTGAGCACCGACAGCGGGTTATTGCCTAAACGCGTCAGGCCAGTGAACTCCAGTTGCAAGAAAAATTTGGTGTTCGCACTGGCCCTATCGGTTGAGATTCGCTGCGTCACAAACCGGAACAACCAGCAGTCCTGTTCGTACTCCAGCCCGCCGATCGCCTCGGTGACGCGGCGCTCGGTCTTCGAGTAGTTGACACGGCCCACAGTGTACAGGCGCGGCAGACTGGCAAACGCGAGCGGCCATTGCCAGGCC
>CAYSMM010000344.1:0-2520 GCA_964432095.1 uncultured Burkholderiaceae bacterium
GGGGCCGTCCTCGCCCAGGCCTATGCTGTCGTGCGTGAACACATGCACCACGCGCTGCTTCATCAGCGCGGCCATGCGGATGGCGTTGCGCGAATAGTCGCTGAACGTGAGGAAAGTGCCGCCGTACGGGATGAAACCGCCGTGCAGCGCGATGCCATTCATGATAGAGGCCATGCCGAATTCGCGCACGCCGTAGTTGATGTGCCGGCCCGGTGCGCCCACGCGCAGCGGCGCGGTGCTCTTGGTGTTGGTGAGGTTGGATCCGGTGAGGTCGGCGCTGCCGCCAATCATCTCGGGCAACGCGGCCGTGAGCACCTCCAGCGCGAGTTGCGAGGCTTTGCGGGTAGCCACCGTCTCGGCTTTTTCGCCCGCAGCCTTAAAAGCATCGGCAATCAAACTTTGCCATACTTCAGGTAGTTCTCCGCTTATTCTCCTTAAGTACTGACCAGAAAGAGCTGTATGCTGTTTGGAGTATTGGTCGAATAACTGATTCCAATCATTCTCTAGCACATGCCCGGCGGCATGCGCATTCCACGCAGCGTATATGTCTTGCGGAATTTCAAACGGCGCGTGCGGCCAGCCCAGCGCCTCGCGCGTGAGCTTGATCTCCTCTGCGCCCAATGCCTCGCCATGTGCCTTGGCAGTGTTCTGGCGGTTGGGTGCGCCTCTGCCAATCAGTGTTTTGCAGCAGATCAGCGTGGGGCCGGTGTTAGCGGCCGCGTGGTTCTTCGCGGCCCAGATGGCTTGATCGACGGCGTCCACGTCGTGCCCATCGACATTACGAATCACGTTCCAGCCATACGCCTCGAAACGCTTGGCCGTATCGTCGGCAAACCAGTGCTTGACTTCACCGTCGATGCTGATGCCGTTGTCGTCGTATAGCGCGATCAGTTTGGACAGTTTCAGCGTACCCGCCAGCGAGCATACCTCGTGGCTGATGCCTTCCATCATGCAACCGTCGCCCAGGAACACATAGGTGTGGTGGTTGACGATGTCAAAGCCCGGCCGGTTGAACTCGGCGGCCAGCAATCGCTCGGCCAGCGCCATGCCCACGGCATTGGCAATACCCTGGCCCAGCGGGCCGGTGGTGGTTTCCACGCCCGGTGTGATGCCCCATTCGGGGTGGCCCGGCGTCTGGCTGTGCAGTTGGCGGAAGTTGCGCAGCTCCTCGATGGGCAGGTCGTAGCCCGTGAGATGAAGCAATGCATACAGCAGCATCGAGCCATGGCCGTTGGACAGCACGAAGCGGTCACGGTCGGCCCATTGCGGGTTCGTGGGGTTGTGTCGCAAATGTCGGTGCCAAAGCGCCACCGCCATCTCGGCCATGCCCATGGGCGCGCCCGGGTGGCCGCTGTTGGCTTGCTGTACGGCATCCATCGCAAGCGCGCGGATGGCGTTGGCCATGTTTTGGGTATGCGCAGAGGGCTGATTCATGACGGATGAGGGATGGATGGTTGTGCAGCGACCGGTTGCAATTTTAACGTGGCCATGTTTTTACAATGCGGCATGGACGGGCTACATATCACTGCCGATTTCAAGGGCTGCCAAGGTAACGCCGCCTTGCTGACCGACGCGGCCTTGTTGCGCACCGCCTGCATGGACGCCATCGCTCAGGTGGGTCTGCGTGCTGTGGGTGAGTTGTTCCACAGTTATGGCAACGGCGCCGGCGTCACCGGCGTGGTGTTGCTGGCCGAAAGCCACCTCGCGCTGCATACCTGGCCCGAGCTGAATGCCGCGACGCTGGACGTGTATGTGTGCAACTTCGGTCAGGACAACAGCAGCAAAGCCGAGCACCTCATCAACCTGCTGACCGACGCATTCAAGCCAGCGCAGCAGGGCGTCAACCGCCTGCAGCGCGGCGCAGTGGGGCACTTTTAGCGTGCCCTCCATGCCACGCATCTTCTGCTCACTGCCGCTGGCAGCGGGCGAGCTGCAGCTTGCGGACTCTGCTGCGCGCCACGTGCAGGTGCTGCGCTTACAGCCGGGCGATGCGCTCACCTTGTTCGACGGCTCCGGTGGCCAATGGCATGCGGTCATCAGCGATATGAAAAAGCGCGTGGCGGTGCAGGTGCTGGAGCATCACGCGGTCGAGCGCGAGGCTACGCTCGCAGTCACGCTCGCCGTGGGGGTGCCTGCCAATCAAAACATGGACTGGCTGGTCGAAAAAGCCACTGAGCTGGGTGCCGCGGCGATTCAACCGCTGATGACCGAGCGCAGCGTACTGCGGCTGACCGGTGAGCGTGCCGACAAAAAGCGCGAGCATTGGCAGGCCATCGCGCAGGCGGCCTGCGAGCAATGCGGCCGCAACCGCGTGCCCGTCATTGCACCGCTGCGGCCGATCGATACATGGCTGAAAGAGTTAGCAATTGATTCAGGAGTATATGCTATTCTATCAACTGAAGAATACCAGCAAAGCATACATAGTGCATTGAGTATCGATCAGATACATCAACCTATTACGGTATTGAGCGGCCCCGAAGGCGGCTTGAGCGCCGGTGAGGTGGAGGCGGCGCAAGCCCG
>CAYSMM010000345.1:0-2051 GCA_964432095.1 uncultured Burkholderiaceae bacterium
GCTGCGTGAGGCGGTCGCTTTCCTTGCGCGATGCATGGTCGGCCTCAAAGCCCTTGAGCAGCGCCTCGCAGGTGCGGTAGCCCACGTAGGCTGACGCCACCTCGGCGGCCAGACTCACGCGTGCTGCATGCCAGCCCGCGACGCTGGATTCGTAGCGCGCAACAGCGGCCTCGCGGTTGCGGCGGTTACCGCCAAAAAAATCCAGCTCCCACAGCGCATCGATGGCGGCGCGTGCATTGCTGCTCGGGCCGGGTAGCGGGTTGTTGGGCCCGCTGTCGCCGCGCGAGCCCGAGGCGTTGAGGTTTGCGTTGGGCCACAGCCCGCTGCGTGCGGCGGCCACACTGGCGCGCGCCTGCTCGATGCGTGCCAGCGCGCTGGCAAGTGTGTCGCTCTCGCGCTGGGCGGCTGCCACGAGTTGCGCCAGAAGCGTATCGTCGAACTGCTCCCACCAGTTTATAAGGTTATCCGATTTACCTCTGTGCGGTAATGGCTGTGTACTCAAAGCAGTATGAGGCTTGGGGATTGCTGCAAACCACTGTTGCGGCATGGCGGTGCTGTCGGGCGCCTCGTAGTCGGGGCCAACCGCGCAAGCCACGAGCAGCGCGCTGGCTGCAAGCGTGATCACGTGAACAGTCAAGCGGCTGCGAGTCATGAAGAAGTATCCTTCCTGCGTTGGCCTTCGGCAGCCACCATCGCGGTGGCATTGCGCACCAGCCGGGCGCCGAGTGCGTCGAGCGCCTCGGCCGATTGCATGAGCTGCGGGGTCACACGTTCCATGACGTCACGCCCGCAGTACAAATAAACGCCCTGCGCCACGATGCTCATGGCCAGCGTGTGAATGTCGTCGTCGGGCTCACTTACGCCCAGGTGGCGGCACAGCACGCGCAGCAACGCGGCGTGGTAAGGCTTGATGCCGTGATCGACCTCTTGCTCCCATAGTCCGGTGGGCTCGATCATCTCGCGCATGTGCAACCGCACGCATTGGCGCACCAGCTCGTTTTGCTTCAGCGGCTCGATGAAGCCGGCATACAGACCCTGCAGCGATTGCTGCAAGGTGAAGCTCACGTCGTCGAACAGCGCAATGTCGTCTTTGGGCGAACCCATGGGCTCGGTGAACGCGGCGCGGTACAGCCCCGCCTTGTCGCCAAAGTGGTAGGCGATCAGCGCAATGTTCACGCCCGCGGCCTTGGCGATTTCGCGTGTGGAGGTGTTGGCAAAGCCATGCTCGGCAAACAGCCGCACCGCCGCCGCCACGATGCGCTCGCGCGAGCGCTGGCCGTCGCGCCGTCCGGGCGCTGGCGCTGCCGACGTCGCACCAGCCTCGCCCCTAAACGCTGGGGTGTACGCAGCTTCAGCCTTGGACGAGACGGTTGATACTTCAGGGTTTTCCAGTGGAGAAATCATGAAACAAAATAAATCAATCGTTTGATTAAAGTGCGCTTTATAGCACAGGATTGACGGCAGATCTATGACCCTTGAGGTCAGGTGCTGGCAACATGCTGTCAGCAGAGTAATGCCATTATTGGATTATTGAGTAAGCGAGCGCTAACTTGCAGTGGTTTTTCAATGGCTCGGCTTGCGACGGAACACAATTTTGGCGGTGTGAATGACGGAGGAACCGCGAGGGATTGCGGCAACGTACTTCGCTACAGAGGTCAAGTCTATGTCTAGCTGTTTTGTCTATCTGATATGCGTCAGCCTCAGACGCACGGCGCTGCAGTAGCACCACTCACGTAGGCCCTGGCGAAGCCGCTGCCCGCGCACCCCGCCGCACAATGTAAAGCACTGCAGTAGCCAGGAGCGCAAAGCCTGCCAGCACGGCGGCGCCGAAAGCCCAGCCGATGATGACGATGATGGGCAGCCAGCCGCCAAAGGCTTTGAGCATTTCGGCCGTCCAGTCGAGCCAGGCTTTCCACTCGGGCAAGGTGATGCCGAGCCAAACGCCCAAGGGTGTGGCGGCCAGCCATTCCATCATCGCTGTCGTCCACGTGACGATGAAGCTCATATCGCCGCTGGCGATCGTCCATGCAGCCCAGGCGAGCAGGCTCCAT
>CAYSMM010000345.1:2061-2509 GCA_964432095.1 uncultured Burkholderiaceae bacterium
TGCCATCCACATGATGCAGGTCTCCATAAAACGGCGGTTAACGCTTGGATAAGCCGTGCAGCAATTGTGCCGCCGCTTTGCCACCGCAATTTACTGCAGTAAGAGCATGCTTTAATTACACTTATACTCTTGTTTGTATATATGCATCACTGGTTTTATAGACTCCAGTAAAGCTAAATTACTCACAGAAGTATCAATTACTTCGCTTAGAGTATCAAGTAACTTTGGCGCCGGGTGTGCGCAACTCCAGCCGGGGCTCGAACTTGGCGCGTCGGATGCAGAAGAAGGCCTTGACGTTGCGCACATTGGCATCTGCGGTGAACAGCCGCTGCACCAGTGCGTTGTAGTCGGGCATGTCGGCCACATGCACCACGAGCATGAAGTCGGGCCCGGGTGACACGCGGTAGCACTGCTGCACGGCGGCATCGGCCACACAGCGCTGTTCAAA
>CAYSMM010000346.1:0-2509 GCA_964432095.1 uncultured Burkholderiaceae bacterium
GTCACCCTGAGTCTCCGCCAGCAAAATGCCGTCGGTCATCAGCTTGATGCGGGCGCCAGGATGGGTAGTGTCGTTGAAGCGCACCTTGTAGCCCACGTGCACGCCGAGCGGCGAGTTCAACTCCTGCGCAATGCGCTTGGCCGTCGAGCTTGCCGCAATACGGCGGGGTTGTGTGTGACCGATCAGCCGGCCTTGGGCTGCGCGGCCCATGCTGAGTGCGATCTTGGGCAGCTGCGTGGTTTTGCCCGACCCCGTTTCACCACAAACGATGATGACTGGGTGCTGCTCGAGCGCGCGCGCGATGTCGCCGCGCCTACCGCTGACCGGCAGGCTTTCAGGAAACCTGATGTCTGGAGTCGGGTAAACGGAATGCGGCTTCATGCGAAGCCGCGATTATCGGGCGCGCGGCTGGCCTACTTGCGGCGGACGGCACGGCCTTTTTTGTCGAGCTGCACACCCAGGCTCTTTTTCATCTGCATCTGACGATTGGCCTTGAGCTGTTCCATCTTGCGCTGCTCACGCTTCTTGGACACGCTGAACACTGGGTCGATCACCTCCCACCACACCACTGCCAGGCCAACGGGCAGCATAATCCACCACCAGTCTACATCGGTGAACCAGACCTCGAAGTACTTGAGCAGAGCGAACAACACCGCCGCGATGCCAAACCACATGGAATATTCCTCAGTTCACTTGTGCGCATACCCGTCGACTTACGGGGTTACTGTCATCCGATAAGAGGGCAAACCGTTACAATAACCGCTAAGCCCTGATGATAACCCTCTTGGAGCATATTGATGAAGAAAACTGTTGCATTCGCTGTGATGAGCCTTCTTGCTGCTACCGCGGTGCCGGCCTTGGCAGATTCCAGGCTGGCGCAAGAGAAAAACTGCTTGGCTTGCCACGCGGTGGACAAAAAAATGGTGGGCCCCGCGTACAAAGATGTCGCTGCCAAGTATGCTGGTCAGGCTGGCGCGGTGGACAAACTCGCACAAAAAATCATCAAGGGCAGCTCAGGCGTGTGGGGCCCAATACCCATGCCGGCCAACGCCCAAGACAATGAGGCAGAGGCAAAGAACTTGGCAGCATGGGAACTGGCGCAGAAGTAACCTTCAGCCCGCGCCAAGAAAACGCCACCTGCGGGTGGCGTTTGTCTTTGTGCCGCGACCCTACGTCACCTCGCAGCAACCGCTTTCTTGATGGCCGGCAGCGCCGCCAGCGCCGCCTTGCGGCCCGCCTCTACCGCCACCATACGTGCCGAAAAATCACTGCCTTTCACGGCGTTCAAATCCGGGCGGATCACCACGTCGGCCGACTTCAACTCCCAGCCATTGATGCTGCGGCCCATGATGGCAAAGGTTTGCAGCAACATCGACAGTGCCTCCTGCGGTGCGTTGCCGCTAGGTGGCGACGAGATGTCCACCGCAATCACCACCTGCGCGCCCATCTCGCGCGCAAAGCGCACCGGCACTGGGCTCACCAGACCGCCGTCCACGTACTCGCGGCTGCCGATTTTGACCGGCTGAAACACCGATGGCACCGAGCTGGAGGCGCGCACCGCCGTACCGATGTCGCCACGGCGAAACAGCACCGGCTCGCCACTGCCCAGATCGGTAGCCACTATGCCCAGCGGCATAGCCAACTGCTCGATCAGCTTGCCCGCGGTTTGCTTGCGTACGAAGTTGGCCAGCGCCTCGCCGCGAATCACACCACGCAACGGGAACGTCCAGTCGGTGATGGATGATTCGTCCATCTCTCGCGCCAGCCGCATCAGCGCAGCGCCGTTGTTGCCCGCAGCATACATGGCTGCCACCAGGCTCCCCGCGCTGGTGCCGGCTACCAGTTGCGGGTAGATACCGTTTTCTTCCAGCACCTGAATCACACCGATGTGAGCAAACCCACGCGCTGCGCCGCCTCCGAGCGCTAGGCCCACGCGAGGCACCTCCTTGGGCAGATCCTTGGGGGAATCTTTAGGCGGATCTGAAGGTACGCTGGCCACCACCGGCGCAGTGCTGCCGTTGGACGGCGGCTTAGGCGCACTCTGGCAGCCGGCAATGCCCACAGCGAGCACGAGTATCCATCGCCGCGCGTTTGCATGAGCGGAGAACTGCGCTACACTTCTGTACTGCGAATCATTCTTGTTTGCAACATTCATCACGAGGAATCTATGCGACCTTTCATCAAACCCCTACTCACCGCAAGCCTGGTGGCCATCGCCGCAGCGGGTGCAACCGCCCCCGCGCTGGCGCAGGAGAAGGTGCTCAATCTCTATTCTGCCCGTCATTATCAAACCGACGAAGCGCTGTACGCCAACTTCACCAAGGCCACGGGCATCAAGATCAACCGCGTGGATGCGGACGACAATGCCGTGCTGGCCCGCATGAAGGCTGAAGGCGCAGCCAGCCCGGTGGACGTGGTGTTGCTGGTGGACGCCGCACGCCTGTGGCGCGCCGAGGCCGACGGCTTGTTCCAGCCCGACAAATCGGCCGTGCTGGAGCAACGCATCCCT
>CAYSMM010000347.1:0-2436 GCA_964432095.1 uncultured Burkholderiaceae bacterium
GGTGCAATCCAACTTTGAGCGCGCGCAGATGGACCAAGCCGACCTGAGCCATGCGCAATGCGGCAAGGCACACTTACTCAAGGCGAGCCTGAAAAATGCCCTGCTACTCAAGTGCGGCTTGCAGGCTGCTGTGCTGCAATCAGCCAATCTGATGCAAGCCGTCATGCAGCATGCCGATTTGCGCGGTGCCGACCTGCGCGGCACCAATCTGTTTGCTTGCGACATGGCGCGCATCGAGACCGACGCGCAAACCCGCACCGACCAGGCATTCACCGCCAAGCTGCGCACCGTGCCCGCCCGTAAGGTGCTGGCACCGTCGACATGAGGTCAAACGAACGCATCATGGATCTGTCAACCCTCCTCGATAACGTGCGCAAGCTGCAGCCGCTGGCGGGGCTTGCACTCGCCGGTGCGGCGCTGCAAGAGCAAGACTTCTCCGGAGGTGTGTTCGTCGATTGCAACTTCAGCGGTGCAAAGCTCGGTAAAGCCGTATTGCGTGAATGCAGTTTCATCAACTGCAACTTCAGCAGCGCGATGCTGGACGCCGCGGTTCTGCACAAAGCCACGCTGTATCAATGCCAGCTCGATGGCGCGACATTGAGTGCCAGCTTCGCCGTTGGCGGCACATTCAATGAGTGCAACCTGAGCGGTGCTAACTTGAGCAACGCAGACTTGGAGTTCGCCAACTTCGTGAAGTGCTCACTACAGAACGTACGGCTGGATGCTGCAAAACTCGTGACGACCAGCTTCATCGAATGCGATTGGAACCAAGCCTCACTCGTAAAGGCGATGTTGAAGCAAACCGTGTTTCACAAGGCCGATTTGCGTACGGTGAAGTTTGGTGATGCGCCGGCGGGCGATATGTGCATCTTCAATGAGTGTAATCTCGCCGGCCAGAAGTTTGCCCGCGCGCAGTTCCCGCGCTGTCAGTTCATGGAAGCCGATTTCACCGACGTTGAGTTCAGCCATGCCGTGCTCAACAACAGCAACTTCAAAGGTGCCAATCTTGCGCAAGCCCGGCTCGATGGCATTCGCGCGCAGCTGTCGCAATGGCTTGAAGCCGACGTTTCCGGCGCCGTGTTTACAGCCGCCGAGATACCGCAAACGCTGTGGGTGAGCGCCAAGGGCGCAGACACTTCTTTTGAGGGTGCTGTGCTCATCGAGGCAGTGCTGCAAAACGCGCAGTTGCACCAGTGCAACTTTTCAAACGCGGTAATGCGGTATGCCGACTTGAGCAATGCCGACATCAGTGGCAGCCGCTTTGCCGGGGCCGATGTGTTCCGCGCCAATTTTCGCAATTGCAAGGCTCATGGAACCAGCGGGCTGAACAAGGCCGCGGCAGCGCCGGACGACCCCGATCATGTGAAGGCCGAAGCCTGGATCGCGACTTAAGGACGACTGAATGATGACATGTAACGATCATGTTGCAAGGAGACGATGATGACTACCCGCACAACTCTATGCAATGTTTCGCAGGCCGATACAGGCCGGCTTGAGCACGCCATCGTGCAACACGCAGGCGAGGTGGAGCGCGCGCAGGGCAGTGCGCTGGTGGTGTCGTCTGCCGCCGGCGTGCAACACGCAAGGCTGGCCGCCTCATGCCTGCTGCAACCGCAAGTGGGCGACGTCGTGCTCGTTGCAACGCACGTCGATCAGCCTTATGTGCTGGCGGTGCTGCAGCGCGCTGGTGCCACGCCTGCGGTGTTGCATATTGATGGCGATGCACAGCTTTCTGCCAGCGGGCGGCTGCAGCTTCAAGCCGAATCGGTGGAGATTGCAACCGAGCGCTTGAGCGTATGGTCGCGCGCGGCCCACTGGCTGGCCGATGTGTTTGATCTGACCGCCGACCGGCTGCGTCAGTCGGGTAGCCTCGTGAGCCTGCATGCCAAGGCATACCAACGCACTGTTGAGGATATGGAGATCGCTCGCGCCGGCCATATGGACTTGGGCGCCAAGGAGCTGCTGAACGTGCACTCCCGGCATACGATGATGAAGAGCGAAGAGCTGGTGAAGATCGACGGTAAGCAAATCCAGGTGGGCTAGCGCGATGTTTGCAAACAACCAGATGATGGGGATGAGCCTGGGTTTTCCGGACGTGTGTCTAACGCCCATTCCGGCACCTACGCCCATTCCCTACCCCAATGTAGCGATGTCGCCCACTGCCGTAGGCGCAGCCTACAACGTGCTATGGGGTTGCGCACCCACGCACAACCTGCTGACCACTGTGCCGCTGACCAATGGCGACAATGCTGGTGTCGCCATGGGCGTGGCCTCCGGCATGGTGATGGGCCCCAGCCGCCACGTACTGGGTGCCAATACGGTGCTGGTAGGGGGCGCACCGGTCACGCGGCTTACCAGCATGTCGATACAAAACAGCACGAACTGTCCGGGTGCGCAGATTGTGCCCAGCCAAGTAAAAGTGCTAGTGTTAGCACC
>CAYSMM010000348.1:0-2433 GCA_964432095.1 uncultured Burkholderiaceae bacterium
GCGAGAAGCGTCGCGTGGCGCTGTGCCGGCTGCTGCTCAGCAAGCCCGACATGCTGCTACTCGACGAGCCCACTAACCACCTCGATGCCGAGAGCGTGGAATGGCTGGAGCAGTTTTTGCAGCGCTTCCCCGGCACTGTGGTAGGCATCACGCACGACCGCTATTTTCTGGACAACGCGGCCGAGTGGATTTTGGAACTCGACCGTGGCTACGGCATTCCGTGGAAGGGTAATTACAGCTCGTGGCTGGAGCAGAAGGAAAGTCGGCTGAAGCAGGAGGAGGCGAGCGAATCGGCCCGTCAGAAGGCGCTGAAGAAAGAGCTGGAATGGGTGCGCCAAAACCCCAAGGGTCGCCAGGCCAAGAGCAAGGCCCGCATTGCGCGGTTCGAGGAGCTGTCGAGCTTTGAATATCAAAAGCGCAATGAGACGCAGGAGATTTTCATTCCGGTGGCAGACCGCCTGGGTGACCAGGTCATCGAGTTCAAGGGGGTCAGCAAATCGTTTGGTGACCGCCTGTTGATCGACAACTTATCGTTCAATGTGCCCGCGGGTGCCATCGTGGGCATCATCGGCCCCAACGGCGCTGGCAAGTCCACGCTGTTTCGCATGATCAGCGGCAAGGAGACGCCTGATAGCGGCGAGGTGATCATCGGCCCGACGGTGAAGATGGCGTTCGTCGATCAAAGCCGCGACTCGCTCAATGGCGACAAGACGGTATGGGAAGAACTGTCTAACGGGCAAGACATCCTGACCGTGGGCAAATTTCAAATGCCCAGCCGCGCGTATGTCGGGCGTTTCAATTTCAGTGGTAGCGATCAGCAGAAAAAGGTAGGGCTGCTTTCAGGGGGTGAACGCGGGCGCTTGCATCTGGCCAAGACGCTGATCGCCGGTGGCAACGTGCTGCTGCTCGACGAGCCGTCCAACGATCTGGACGTGGAGACGCTGCGCGCGCTCGAGGACGCGCTGCTGGAGTTTGCCGGCACCGTGATGGTGATCAGCCACGACCGCTGGTTCCTCGACCGGATTGCTACGCACATTCTCGCGTGTGAGGGCGACAGCCAATGGACATTCTTCAACGGCAATTACACCGAGTATGAAGAAGACAAGAAAAAGCGCCTGGGCGAAGAGGGCGCACGTCCGCACCGCATTCGCTACAAGGCCCTCAAGTAATGGTGCTACGCTGACACATTATTCTTCAAATACTGTAAACAGTATAATGCCGTTACTGGTAATATACATTGTTTTAATATCTATAAACTGCATACAGTAATGCATATAAAACTTTTTGACATGTCCCCCACAAAGGGGATGGCGCTACGGAGGCTCCTGCACTAAAACCACACATGGAGAAAAGTGTTGGAGCCAGAACTCAAATCATTGCAGCAGGCTACGCGGGAAGCACATGCGTCGCAAACGGTTGCGCCGCAACCCGCACCCGTGGGCTCGCCGCCGGGTGATGCCGCGGCTCATGAGCAGCGCGCAGTAGCCCGCTCCCCCATCATTGCTGTGCATGGCGTGGGCGACTTCAATCATGGTGATCTGATCGGTCAGATTGCAAGCGAGCAGGTCATCTCGTGCGGGCAGGACTACCGGCGTCAAACCGTGTTCTCCGGCCGCCACCGTTTCACGCTGCTGGAGGAAGATGCTAAAGGCAACGGCAATGGCGCACTGCCGCGATTTTTTGAGATCAACTGGTCCGACGTGCGCCGTCCGCTGGCAAGCGTGCTGGGCCTTGCGCACAACTTCGTCACAGTACTGATGGCCTTGATGAGCATCGGCGCGCATGGCGTGCATGGCTCGGCGAGCCTGGGCGCTGCGCTGCGCTTTCCGGCGCTCACGCTGTGGGTGTTCGAGGGTGCGATGGTGTGGGCAGCGCTCTTGCCCATGCTGTCGGCACTTTTGTGGAAGCTCGACCCCGGCCAGCGCTTTGCAGCCGGCCTGTTCATTGCCGGTGCGGCTCTCTATGCGGCGTGGCGCTTGCGCCGTATCAGCCCCTACATGTGCGGCGGCGGCATTGGGTTTGGTCTGATTGCAGCCATCGGCGGGTGGATCACCTGCACTCAGGTGAAGTTTGAGTTTGTCAAGCGCGACAGCGGCGCGTGGGAATGTATTTACCTCGAGCAGGCCGGTCGCGATGCATTCACGCATTTCGTGGGTGCCGCGCACTCATGGTCGGTCATGCTCGCGGGCATTGCGCTCACGCTTGCAGCTCTAGAAATTCTGTTTTTCCTGCGCCGCGGTGCACAAACCGAGCGTGCCACCTGGCTGCAGCGCTTCTCGCGCATCGGGTGCTTGTGGTTACCGGTCATCCTGCTGGTGATCGTGCAGCCCATCACGGTGTCCAGCGTGCTGCTCACCATGGGCGATGTGGTCAATGCCACCCGCAACCTGACGCAGGCCGATGTATGGGGCGAGGCATATCAGGCCTGGATGC
>CAYSMM010000349.1:0-2429 GCA_964432095.1 uncultured Burkholderiaceae bacterium
CCATCAGCATCATGAACACCTTGTCGGCCTCGATGGCGTCTTCGATCTGCACCTTGAGCAGGCGGCGCACGTTCGGGTCCATGGTCGTTTCCCACAACTGCTCGGGGTTCATCTCTCCCAGGCCTTTGTAGCGCTGGCGGCTCACACCGCCTTCGGCTTGCTGCAGCAGCCATTGCATGGCCTCGCGGAAGCTGGCGACCTTTTGCTCTTTTTGCCGCTCGCCCTCGCCGCGGCGCATCACGGCCTCGCTGCCCAAGAGTCCGCTGAACAGCTCTGCGCTCCTGCGCAAGGTGGCGTAGTCGGCGCCGTGCACAAAGTCTGCAGTGATGACGCTGCTTCTGATGTTGCCGTGATGCTTGCGGCTGATGCGCAGCAGGTGCTTGTCGCTGCGTGCGTCGAATTCGGCGCTCACGCTGCCGTCGTGCAGTTGGGCTTGCAGTGTGCGGGCCGATTGTTCTGCCGCCTCCTGCGTGTCGAGGTTGAGGGCCACGCCTTGGCTGATGGCGCGCAGGGCTTCGCTGTCCATGAAGTTGGCCAGCCGGTCGATGACGGAATCGCTCACTTGGTATTGCCGTGCCAGCTCGGCGAGGGCCTCGCCTTGCAGTAGTGCGTTGCCGTTGCCGGGGTTGAGCGCGGCGTCTTTGAGCGCGATGCGCAGCATGTAGGCATCGAGCTCGTGCGCGTCTTTCAAATACTGCTCGTCCTTGCCGTGCTTCACCTTGTACAGCGGCGGCTGCGCGATGTAGATGTGGCCGCGCTCTACCAGCTCGGGCATCTGACGGTAAAAGAAGGTCAGCAGCAGTGTGCGGATATGCGCGCCGTCCACGTCGGCGTCTGTCATCACGATGATGCGGTGGTAGCGCAGCTTGTCGGGGTTGTACTCGTCTTTGCCGATGCTGGTGCCCAGCACGCTGATGAGGGTGAGTAGCTCCTGGCTGGAGATGAGCTTTTCGAAGCGCGCCTTCTCCACGTTGAGGATCTTGCCGCGCAGGGGCAGGATGGCCTGGAACTTGCGGTCGCGCCCTTGCTTTGCGCTACCGCCGGCACTGTCGCCCTCCACGATGTACAGCTCGCATTGCGATGGGTCTTTCTGCTGGCAATCGGCGAGTTTTGCTGCCAAGCCGTATGAATCGAGAATGCCTTTGCGACGCGTCATCTCGCGGGCTTTGCGCGCGGCCTCGCGGGCGCGGGCGGCTTCGACGATCTTGCCGCAGATGATCTTGGCGTCGTTGGGAGTTTCCAGCAGATAGTCGGTCAGCGCCTTGGCTACCACGTCTTCCACCGGCCCGCGCACTTCACTGCTGACAAGCTTGTCTTTGGTCTGGCTGCTGAACTTGGGCTCGGGCACCTTGACACTGATGACGCAGGCCAGGCCTTCGCGCATGTCGTCCCCGCTGATCTCGACCTTGGCCTTTTTGGCCAGCTCGTTGTCTTCGATGTATTTGTTGATCACGCGCGTCATCGCGGCGCGCAGTCCGGTGAGGTGCGTGCCGCCATCACGTTGTGGAATGTTGTTGGTGAAACACAGGACGTTCTCGTTGTAGCCGTCGTTCCACTGCATGGCCACTTCCACACCGATGTGGGTGCCGTGTTCGCTCACCTTCTCACTGTTGCAGTGAAACACGTTGGGGTGCAGCACGGCTTTGTTGGCGTTGATGTAGTCCACGAAGCCGCGCACGCCTCCTTCAAATGCAAATACCTCTTCTTTGCTCTGACGCTCATCGACCAGGCGGATCTTCACGCCGTTGTTGAGGAAAGAAAGCTCGCGCAGCCGCTTGGCCAGCACGTCGTAATGAAAGTCGATGTGCGTGAAGATTTCCGCGTCGGGCAGAAAGTGCACCTCGGTGCCGCGCTTTTCGGTGTCGCCAGTAATGCGCATCGGGCTCACCTCAAAGCCGTCGCGCATTTCCAGCACTCGCTGCTGCGGCACGCCGCGGCCGAACTCGAGCGTATGTGCCTTGCCCTCGCGCCGCACGGTGAGGCGCAGCCATTGCGACAGTGCGTTGACGCAGCTCACGCCCACGCCGTGCAAGCCTCCCGACACCTTGTAGCTGTTCTGGTTGAATTTGCCGCCGGCGTGCAGCTCAGTCAGCGCGATCTCGGCAGCGCTGCGTTTGGGCTCGTGCTTGTCGTCCATCTTCACGCCCGTGGGAATGCCGCGGCCGTTGTCAACGACGCTGATGGAGTTGTCGGTGTGAATCGTGACCAAGATGTCGTCGCAATAACCCCCCAGCGCTTCGTCGATGGCGTTATCGACCACCTCGAACACCAGGTGATGCAGACCGGTGCCGTCGGATGTGTCGCCGATATACATGCCTGGCCGCTTGCGTACGGCCTCCAGGCCTTCGAGGATCTGGATCGATGATTCGCCATAGCCGTCTGCTGCAGGCGCGGCTTGTGGCTTGGGTTGCGGTGTGGGCTCGGGGCTT
>CAYSMM010000350.1:0-2406 GCA_964432095.1 uncultured Burkholderiaceae bacterium
GAGTTGCACCCGCCTGGGTACGAATGCGCTTGGGCAACAAAGTGGATTGTAGATTTTCGTACGTGGTGATCATGAGCAGCTACCAAAACTGTCTAGGGTGAGTGTTCGCCCCATCATGTTGATACATATGACACGTGAGGCTGTGTCGCCGATTCCGCCAGGTGGCAATATGTTGATTTTTGCGCCCAAACCACCAGCGCCGGCAATGAACTGACCGCGAGGGTTAAACCTCATCGCCAAGTTGATACCGTTGGCATCGGTCAGCGTGTAGTTCGCCGGCAGCGCTTCACGCACGCGCAGCAACTCGTTAGGATCAGTATTGGTTTGCTGACCTGCGGGTGCGGCACAGGTTGAATTGACAAACACGGCCCAGCCGGCACTCCAGTCATCATCAGCGCGACATCTCGGATCAGCTACCCGCGGATTAGCTACGGGACAAATCGACACGCACTGGTTGCGGGTGATTGCCTCGGTCCGCGCAAAATTAATGGTTGCCAAAAGGTCGTTAGTAATACTGGCCACTCGATTACGAACAATGAATCGCTCCAGGCTGGGAGCAGCCAGCGCAGCAACAATTGCAAGAATAGCCAGCACCACCATTAACTCGATGAGCGTGAAACCGGTATTCGATGCACGAATGCGACTGTTGCACAGGTAAGGCAGGGTCGACATATGACGAATGGCTTTTTCCATATGTGGCATGGTAGGCCGGGTAGCAACGCAAAGAGAGAAGCGGTGTACCGCCTGTCTGCACGACCTCGCCGCTGATCGGCGCCAAAGCGTCTGGAACCGTGAGGCATGACGAACGCGCGCGGTTGTGCGACAAGCGGTGCGCCTGCCGCAGTTTCCACCCTGCCCTACTTGCGCCCGGCCGGCCTTTTTTTGGCAACTTCGTCGAGCACGTCTTGAAACTCACCGACGCTTTCAAAGCTGCGGTAGACGCTGGCAAAGCGCACGTAGGCAATCATGTCGAGCTTTTTGAGTTCGCGCATGACCAGCTCGCCGATGAATGAGGACGGTACTTCGCGCTCGGCTGTGGCAATGAGCCGCGCCTCGATGTGCTCGATGGCTGAGTCCAGCGCCTCGGCGCTCACCGGCCGCTTGCGCAGCGCCAGCATGAGCGAACTGCGCAGCTTGTCGCGGCTGTAATCCACGCGAGCGCCGTTCTTCTTGACCACGGCTGGGATTTGCAGCTCGGCGCGCTCATAAGTCGTCCAGCGCTTGTCGCAATGGCCGCAACGGCGGCGGCGACGAATGACGTCACCCTCGTCAGACTCGCGCGTCTCGACAACCTGGGTGTCCTGATATCCGCAGAAAGGGCAGCGCATGATTAGTCAAATAGCATCACGTTAAACGACGTTCTCGGCAGATGGGGCCCATAAGTGACCGATTCAACTCAATTAGCACGCAAAACCAGCAGGCTGCTTGGCAATCGCTTTAACTCACATATTGTGACTGCACGCGATTGGCAAGCAAAAAAAGAAACCCGATCTATACTGCATGTTGTATCATGCTGTTTCCGGCATCCTATACACGATCATAAGCACCGTACTTAAGTGTGTATAAAGTACGTAACACTATATCAGCAAATGATCAATCTCAACCGTAGACCGGATAGCGTCGTGTAAGCGTATGCACACATGCACGAACGTCGCTTAAATTGCGTTCATCCTCCGGCTTTTCCAGCACATCTGCAACCAGATCAGCCACTTGCTCCGCCTCAACCAAACCCAAACCGCGCGTAGTCATGGCCGGGCTGCCGATGCGTATACCACTGGTGACGAACGGCTTTTCGGGATCATTGGGGATGGCGTTCTTGTTCACGGTGATATGCGCCGCACCGAGCGCCGCCTCAGCCAGCTTGCCGGTGATGCGTTTGGCGCGCAAGTCCACCAGCATCACATGGCTGTCGGTGCCGCCACTGACGATACGCAGCCCTCGAGAAACCAGAACTTCGGCCATTTTGCGTGCATTTAGCAGCACTTGCTGCTGATAAGCTCTGAATTCAGGCTGCAATGCCTCCTTGAAGGCCACCGCTTTAGCAGCGATCACGTGCATCAACGGCCCGCCTTGCCAACCCGGAAACACCGCGCTGTTGAACTTCTTGGCCAGCTCTTCTTCGTTGGTCAGGATAATGCCACCGCGCGGGCCCCGCAAGGTTTTGTGCGTAGTGCTGGTGATGACATGCGCGTGCCCCACGGGCGAAGGGTACACGCCTGCAGCGATCAGGCCGGCATAGTGAGCTATGTCCGTCATCAAATAGGCGCCGATCTCATCGGCAATTGCACGCATCCTGACCCAATCCCACACTTTGCTATAGGCGGAGCCGCCACCGATGATGATCTTAGGCTTGTGCTCACGGGCCAGCGCAGCCATTTGCTCATAGTCGATCAGTTCGGTTTGCGG
>CAYSMM010000351.1:0-2399 GCA_964432095.1 uncultured Burkholderiaceae bacterium
CCTTTGCATCACGCTGCTGGCGCTGCTCATCATGCACCTGCTTTCGCGCGTTGTGCCAGGCATCCTGCGGCGCACGAAAACGCTCCCATAACTTTTGCTCGATCACGCGCGGCAGTGGCATGGCGCGCGCTTCTTCCTGCCATTGCAACTGCAACTGCCTAAAACGCGCGGCAACGTCGCCTTGCGTGGCCTGCGCAGCCTCGGTGGCCTGTGCAATGAGGGCGTCGCGGCGCTGGCGAGCGTTACGCTGCGCCTCTTTGAGCGGTGCAACAGCAGCATCCATCGCCTCTTTCCATTGCGCTTGTAGGACAACATAGCGCTTTTCGGGCAAGTGCCCGCCCTCGCGCCAGCGGTGCCCCAGGCGGTCGAGCTCGCCAGCATATTTGCGCCATGCTGTACCGTCGGCCGTGCTCAAGTCTTGTACGCTTGCAAAAGCGCGCAGCTCTTCAATCAGCGCGGTACGCGCTTGTTCCACCTGATCTTGCGCGGCTTTCTCCTGCGCCACGAACGCTGCCACCGGCGCGTAGGCTGCGTTGCATGCGGCATCAAACCGCTGCCATAGTGCGCCATTGTTGGCCGGTGCACCGGTATGGTCGAGCTGCTTCCACTCATCACGAAGACGGCGCAAGGCGTCTTGCTGCTTGCGCGGAGCAAGCGGCTCGGCGTGCAGTTGCTCGGCGCGGATGCAAAGCTCCTCACGTAGTTGATCGGCCCGCCAGCGCTGCCAACCTTGCAGCGACAGCACGCGCGACTCCAGTTCGCGCCAGCGCACGCGGTGCGCATGGGGCCAGGCCTGCGAATGTGCATGCATGTCGGCAAGCTTACGCGCTACCTGTGTGGCCTCACGGGTGGCCCCCGAGTTGAGCGTGTTCTCAAGCTCGTTGAGCAGTACCAGTAGCTTGCCTACATCGACCGTGGCCAGCTCGTGCGCCCGCACAGCCGCAGGTGGTGTGCCGTCTGGTGTTGAGCCGGGCGCTGCCGCAGCAGCCGCATCTGCAGCTGCACTGGACTGTGCAACCACCACTGCGGCGTTTGCAGCAGCCGTTGCGACAGGGGAAGGCGGCAGTTGCGCCAAGCGCTCCAGCTCATGGCTGGCGTAGCTCAGAGCAGCGCGCATCTCCTTGGCCATTTCATCATGAGCCCGCAACACGTTGGAAGGCATTGCAGCCCATTCCGCATGCGTACTCATCGCTTCGGCCTCTTGCGCCAACGCGCCTGCGCGTGCCTGCCATGCCTTGGCCTGCGCATCTCGGTCTGCTGCAAGCCACAGGCCCGACATCGCACCCACCCAGGCCTTGACGCGGGCCTCCCAGTCGCGCGCCTGGCGTTGCAGCGCGGTTTGCGCCTTGATGCGCTCGGCCAGGTCACTTTGCAGTGCCTTCAGCGGCGCGAGCGCGTCTTCAGTCAAGGTGCTGAGCGACTCGGCCGCAGCAACCTCGCGGTCAAAGCCGGTGGCGTGGCTGGCCATCAACTGCGGCGACTGCAGCAATGCGCGCCCTTGCGCGAGCAAGTCTTCGAGCACGTGCTCGGCCTTGTCGGCAACGCCGCGCTGCGCCAGTTTGTCCTTGATCAGGCGATAGGCGCGCTTGTCGGCGTGCGCCAGCGTGTTGGCGGCCTGCCGCAGCGTGGCATTGTCGGCATCGAGCGTCAGCAGCCGCGTGGCTGCGTTCATCCGCGACTGTGCGTCACGCGCCTTGGGCAGCTCTTGCAGCACGGCAGCGGCATCGAGTGTGTCCCACGCAATGGCTGCAGCCGGTGAATCGGGTGATTCATGCGCCGGTTTGTTCGTTTTGGCTTGTGGGGTGTTGCCGCGGCCCCGCGCGAGATACTTCAGCATGGCGTGATTGTCCCGCAAACGGCGGGCTAAAAAACGAGGCAAGTAACAGCTGTTGCAGCACTGCGAGTAGGCAAGGCATGGGCCGTCGATAAGGCGTCGATAAGAATCAAATACTAACTAAAGTATTATGCCATTACTGCTAATAAAAAAGCAGTGATTGCATGTTACTGCATTGAGTATCGACTCAAACGCAACCATTACACATCGGCACCTTCGGCCTCTTTCTTTTTGGGCTTGGGCTCAGCTGGCTCGATGTCCAGCGTCACCTGCTGCTGCGCGTCGATGTCCACGCTCACGCGGCCGCCGTCGGCCAGCTTGCCGAAGAGCAGCTCATCGGCCAGCGCCTTACGCAGGGTGTCTTGAATTAGGCGCTGCATGGGGCGTGCACCCATCAAGGGATCAAAGCCCTTCTTGGCCAGGTGCCTGCGCAACTCGTCGCTGAAAGTCGCCTCGACCTTCTTGTCTTGCAACTGTGATTCGAGTTGCAGCAGGAATTTATCGACCACCTGCAGGATGATCTGCTCGTCCACCATCCGGTTCCGTTCACTCTCGTAGTTGATCA
>CAYSMM010000352.1:0-2384 GCA_964432095.1 uncultured Burkholderiaceae bacterium
TTCATCCGACAAATGTGCCCGGTTTCATCGGGGCACAACTGGTGGGGGCGCTATGCGCGGCGGCGGTATGCCCATGGCTGTGGAGGGGTTCAGAGGAAAGCTTGCAGATACGCGCACAACCTTTGGCTGAACCATCATCGAATGAAGTGGCTACGGCGCAGCCTGGTACGCAGTAATTGGTGCTGGATTAGCGCAGCGAGGGCGTGACTTTGGCGCGGTCGACACCGGTGAGGTGCCGCCACCAGCGGATGCGTCGGCGGCGCTGCAGTTCTTCCTCGGAGCGGCGGTCGGCCAGCACATCGGTGAGCGTGTTGGCAAAGTCGCTCGGCGGTAGTATCAGTCGGCCAGTGACTTCGTCGCCTTCAGACTCGATGCGCATGCCTGCCTTGCGGGCCAGGCTCAGCATGGCATGGTTCTCGGCCAGCGCGTGGATATAGAACATTTCCACCTCGCGTGCGCGCGCATGCACGATACAGCGTTGCATCAACGCCTGACCCAGCCCCTGGCCGCGATGCAAAGCCGCCACGGATACGCCGAACTCGGCCTGGTTGAAGCGCATGTCGCGCGTATACGCCACGTGCGCGGCAGCGATGATTTGCAGGTCATCGTCGAGTACTGCGAACACGTCGTCGTAATCCAGGTCAATACCGGATACGTATTGGCAGATGCGATCGTCATTGGTGTAATACCCAAAGCGAAGGTAGCGGTCATCCTCGTTCAATGCGAGCAGATGCTCCGCCAACTTGTGACGGTGCTCGTTGTCCACGCGCACGATCAACGGCCCTTTGGCGGGCCGGCGGTTGCGCGGATGAAGAAAGTCGCCGGTGAATCCCATAATTCTGTGCTTGCACATGGGCGCCTGAGTGCGGTGCAGTAGTTCAGATGTCTCTATTTAAGTCGAGTTCTGTAGAGTCGGCCTACTATCTCTCGCGATTGTCCCTATGCAATTGGGATAAATGCCGCAAATAAATCAGGTTTGTTACATACATGCCACAGTAAATACCTGTTACTGCACTGTGAATGGTCAGTAATCTGCAAATACTAGATAGAGGTTTGACTCAAAAAACTATCGCGAAAGTGTCATACGAGCAGCCATTTGTGTGTGGAGCACCGTCGACATATGACATTCAGCTCATGACTGTAACGCCGCCCACATTTCTTGATCACGCTCGGCGGTCCAGATGC
Source organism: uncultured Burkholderiaceae bacterium (assembly GCA_964432095.1). Taxonomy (GTDB): domain Bacteria; phylum Pseudomonadota; class Gammaproteobacteria; order Burkholderiales; family Burkholderiaceae_C; genus CAYSMM01. Next base: position 1,186 of record CAYSMM010000352.1, read on the forward strand.
GCGGGTATCGGCCGGATGGCGCAGGGCGAGGGGCCCCGTGGAGCGGAGCGTTGACGGGGATCGCCCCGCCAGAGGCCGAAGCATCCGCTAGGGCTGCTGTGCTCATGACTGCAACGCCGCCCACAATTCTTGATCACGTTCGGCGGTCCAGATGCGCGGGTATCGGCCGGATGGCGCAGGGCGAGGGGCCCCGTGGAGCGGAGCGTTGACGGGGATCGCCCCGCCAGAGGCCGAAGCATCCGCTAGGGCTGCTGTACTCATGACTGTAACGCCGCCCACAATTCTTGATCACGTTCGGCGGTCCAGATGCGCGGATGCTTGATTCCGCTGGCCTCATCCACCGCGCGGCTCACGTCAAACGGCATGCAGTGCTCGTAAATCGGGACGTGACCAAACACCGGGTCCATGCGCTGCTTGGTGAGCTCGAACGTTTGCTTGAGCGTCAGCTTGTTTCGTACACCTTCTTGTGCCGCTTCGTACAGCATGCTGACCCAGCGCGCGGTGTAGTCAAGCGCGCGGTTCACATCAGCCGGTGTCTTCATCGCCTCACCACGGCCGGGCATGAGCTTCTCGGCCCCGAGCGTACGTAGCGCCTGCAAGGTTGCGGGCCATTCTTGCAATTGCGCGTCGCCGGTGTAAACGCCGGCCTCCATCTCTACCAGGTCGCCGGAGTAAAGCACCTTCTCCGATGGCACCCAGGCGATGGCATCGCCGCGCGTGTGGCCCGCACCCAGGTGCATGAGCTTGACTTCGAGCGTGCCCAGGTACAGCGTCATCTCGCGCTCGAACGTCATGGTGGGCCAGGTGAGGCCGGGAATACTGTCCACGCCGGCAAACAGACGCGGGAAGCGCTCGATCTCGCTTTGCATATCCTGTGCGCCACGCTCAACAATCATCTCGCGCGTGGCGGCGCTGCTGATGATTTCGGTTGCGCCCTCGGCAGCGTAGGCGCTGGCACCGAGCACGCGCACGGCGTGGTAGTGCGTCAGGAACACATACTTGATGGGCTTGCTCGTCACGCTGCGAATACGCTTGATCAAGTCGCGTGCCATCACGGGAGTGGCGGTGGTGTCCAGCACCATGCAGCAATCGCTGCCGATGATCACACCGCTGTTGGGGTCGCCTTCTGCAGTGTAGGCCCAGCAATGCTCGCTGAGTTGCTCAAACGTAATGCGCTTTTCGCCCCAATCGGCCTGGGA
>CAYSMM010000353.1:0-489 GCA_964432095.1 uncultured Burkholderiaceae bacterium
ATCAAGGATGCAGGTGTCAGCGCGAGCGAGATCGATGACGTGATTCTCGTGGGCGGACAAACCCGCATGCCCAAGGTGCAGGAGAAGGTCAAGGAGCTGTTCGGCAAGGAGCCGCGTAAGGACGTGAACCCCGACGAAGCCGTCGCTGTAGGCGCGGCTGTTCAGGGCCAGGTGCTGGGCGGCGATCGCAAGGACGTGCTACTGCTCGACGTGACACCACTATCGCTGGGCATTGAGACCATGGGCGGTGTGATGACCAAGATGATCACGAAAAACACCACCATTCCTACCAAGCATACGCAGGTGTTTTCTACCGCCGACGATAACCAGCCTGCGGTCACCATCAAGGTGTTTCAGGGTGAGCGCGAGATGGCCAATGGCAACAAGCTGCTGGGCGAATTCAACCTCGAAGGTATTCCGCCTGCGCCACGCGGCCTGCCGCAAATCGAGGTGACGTTTGACATCGACGCCAACGGCATCTTGCATGTG
>CAYSMM010000353.1:499-2323 GCA_964432095.1 uncultured Burkholderiaceae bacterium
CAAGGGCACTGGCAAAGAGAACAAAATCACCATCAAGGCCAACTCCGGTTTATCGGAGGAGGAAATTCAAAAGATGGTGAAGGACGCCGAGCTCAACGCCGAAGAGGACAAAAAGAAACTCGAACTCGTGCAGGCCAAGAACAGCGCCGACGCCATGGTGCACAGTGTGAAGAAGTCCCTCACCGAATATGCCGACAAGCTCGAGGCAGGCGAGAAGGACGCGATCGAAGCCGCGATCAAGGATGTTGAAGAAGCCTTGAAGGGCGACGATAAGCAGGCCATCGAGAAGAAAACCGAGGCGCTGATGACGGCGTCACAAAAGCTCGGTGAGAAGATGTATGCCGACATGCAGGCCAAAGCGCAGGCTGAGCAGGCTGCCGCCGGCGCGACTGCAGGCGGTGCTGCACCCGACGGCGGTAAGACGCAGGACGAGAACGTCGTTGATGCCGAGTTCAAGGAAGTTAACGACAAGAAGTAAAACGGCTCACGCGTAAACCGGGCTGCAAAGGGTCAACCTTCTGCGGCCCTTTGCGCTTAAAGGCAAACACACGATGGCTACCAAGCGCGATCTCTACGAAGTGCTAGGCGTTGCAAAAAACGCGAGCGAAGACGACATCAAAAAGGCGTACCGCAAGCTCGCCATGAAGTACCACCCCGACCGCAACCAGGGCGATAAGGCCAAGGACGCGGAGGAGAAGTTCAAGGAAGCGAAGTACGCCTACGAAGCTTTGTCAGATAAAGAAAAGCGCGCGGCGTACGACCAGTTTGGCCATGCAGGCATCGACCCATCCATGCGCGGTGGCCCTGGCGGGGGCGGCTTCGGCAATCAGCAGGGCTTTGGCGGTTTTGCCGAGGCGTTTGGCGACATCTTCAGCGATATTTTCGGGGGTGCCGCCGCAGGCGGCCGCGCCAGCGGCGGGCGAGGTGGTCCGCAGGTGTACCGCGGCAGCGATCTGGCGTACTCCATGGAAATTACGCTGGAAGATGCTGCGAAAGGTTTGGAAAAGCAGATTCGCATTCCCACTTGGGACTCCTGCGACACCTGCCACGGCAGCGGCGCCAAGCCCGGCACGCAAGCCAAGTCCTGCGGCACCTGCCACGGCAGTGGCACAGTCACGTCGCGCATGGGGCCGTTTGCCATGCAGCAGACCTGCCCCACTTGCGGCGGGGCGGGCAAGGTGATTCCTGAACCGTGCACCACCTGCCATGGCAAGGGCCGCGTGAAGAAAACCAAGACACTGGAAGTGAAGATTCCGCAGGGCATAGACGATGGGATGCGCATTCGCAGCGCCGGCAATGGCGAGCCCGGTGTCAACGGTGGCCCGCCGGGCGATTTGTACATCGAGATTCACGTAGCCAAGCACGACGTGTTTGAGCGTGACGGTGACGACTTGCACTGCGAAGTCCCTATCGGCATCACGACCGCATCGCTCGGCGGCAAGGTGCAAGTGCCCACGCTCGACGGCAAAGCTGAGATAGAGCTGCCCGAGGGTACGCAACATGGCAAGCAGTTCCGCCTGCGCGGCAAGGGTATCAAAGGCGTGCGCTCTTCCACGCCTGGAGATTTGTATTGCCACATTGCGGTAGAAACACCGGTGAAGCTCACGGAGCATCAACGCAAGCTGCTGCGCGACCTGGATGAGTCGCTCAAAAAAGGCGGCGCCAAGCATAGCCCCAACGCCGACAGCTGGACCGATCGAGTCAAGCGGTTCTTTGCATAGCGACTCGATTTCCGGCATCAGCCAGAAGATGTTACTTTCTAGTGTATACGTGCTTTACTGCTTTAATAAATAGCAGCAACATATATATACATTTATGAGTATC
>CAYSMM010000354.1:0-2310 GCA_964432095.1 uncultured Burkholderiaceae bacterium
CTGCCCTGTATCGGGTTTTCGTTTTTCGCCAGGCCCCATTCGCGGTTGATGATGAGTTGTATGGCCATCGCCCGGCGCACGCTCTCCTCAGTAGGCGTAGTGATAGCCTCGTCATACGCATTGGTGTGCAGGCTGTTGGCGTTGTCGTAGGTGGCAATCAACGCTTGCAGAGTGGTACGGATGTCGTTGAAAGCAATCTCTTGCGCGTGCAAGCTGCGGCCCGAGGTTTGACAGTGGTACTTTAGCTTCTGGCTGCGTTCGTTGGCACCGTATCTGTCGCGCATCGCAATAGCCCAGATGCGTCGTGCTACCCGGCCAAGCACGGTGTACTCCGGGTCCATGCCGTTACTGAAGAAAAAGCTCAGGTTGGGCGCAAAGTCGTCAATGTGCATGCCTCGCGCAAGATACGCCTCTACGTATGTGAAGCCGTTTGAAAGCGTAAACGCGAGCTGGCTGATCGGATTGGCGCCGGCCTCGGCAATGTGATAACCGCTGATGGACACGCTGTAGAAGTTGCGTACGTTGTGATGCACGAAGTACTCGGCAATATCGCCCATCACCTTGAGGCTGAACTCTGTGCTGAAGATACAAGTGTTTTGCCCTTGGTCTTCTTTCAGGATGTCGGCCTGCACCGTGCCGCGTACATTGGCCAAAGCCCAGGCCTTGATCTTGGCGATCTCGTCATCGGTGGGCTCGCGTTTGTTATCAACACGAAATTTGTCGAGCTGCTGATCGATAGCCGTGTTCATGAACATGGCCAGCAGGGTGGGCGCGGGGCCGTTGATCGTCATGCTCACGCTGGTGGCGGGGTCGCACAAATCAAAACCTGAGTAAAGCACCTTCATGTCGTCCAGCGTGGCGATGCTCACGCCGCTGTTGCCCACCTTGCCGTAGATGTCGGGTCGCTCATCGGGTTCGTCACCATACAGCGTGACGCTGTCGAAGGCAGTGGACAGGCGCTTGGCCGGCATGCCCTCGCTCACCAGTTTGAAGCGGCGGTTGGTGCGGTAGGGGTCACCTTCGCCCGCAAACATGCGCGTGGGGTCTTCGCCCTCGCGCTTGAAGGCGAATACGCCGCCGGTGTAGGGAAAGCTGCCAGGCACGTTCTCCAGCATCAGCCATTTCAAAATCTCGCCATGATCTTCAAACCTGGGCAGCGCAACCTTACGGATTTTTGTGCCGCTGAGCGACGTGGTGGTGAGTGCGGTACGAATTTCCTTATCGCGGATCTTTACCACGTACTCGTCGCCGCTGTAGGTCTGCTGCAATTGCGGCCACATATCCAGCAGCTTTTTCGCTTTGCCGTCGAGCTGAGAGTCGCGCGCATCGCCCAGTGCCTTGAGGTTGGCGTTGCTATCTTTGCATTCTTTCTCAAGCAGGGTCTGCGCGGCACGCAGTTGCTGGCGCTCGCGCGCAATGCGCGACTGTGAAAGCGCATGCTGCTTGTAGCTGCGTACCGAGCCGGCAATGTCGGCGAGGTAACGCACGCGTTGCGGCGGCACGATCACCACTTGCTGTGTGCTATGTCGTGTTGATACTGCAGGTAGTTCATGTGCATTACTGGGCATTCCTCGTGCTGTAAGTGCATCATACAAGCAGAAGTATAAAGCAGTAACACCATCATCATTGAACCTGCTGGCCTGAGTGCCGAACACCGGCATTTGCTCGGGCGGCGTGCTCCAGGCCTCTTTGTTGCGTTGTACCTGCTTGCTCACGTCGCGCAGCGCGTCCATTGCGCCTTTGCGGTCGAACTTGTTGATGGCGACAAAATCGGCGAAGTCGAGCATGTCGATTTTTTCGAGCTGCGATGCGGCACCGAACTCAGGAGTCATCACGTACAGGCTCAAGCCCACATGCGGAACGATGGCGGCGTCGCCCTGGCCTATGCCGGATGTCTCGACAATGATGAGATCAAACCCCGCTACCTTGCACGCTGCAATGATGTCGGGCAGCGCCTGGCTTATCTCGCTGCCTGCATCTCGCGTGGCCAGTGAGCGCATGAAAATGTTGGGGTGGTTGATCGCATTCATACGAATGCGGTCGCCTAGCAGTGCACCGCCACTTTTGCGGCGTGAGGGATCGATCGAGATGATGGCCATCTTGAGCCGATCTTTCTGGTCCAGCCGAAAGCGCCGCACCAATTCGTCGGTCAGCGAGCTTTTGCCTGCGCCACCCGTACCGGTGATGCCCAGTACCGGCACCTTGATTGCAGCAGCAGCCTGGTGCAGCTCGGCTTTGAGATGGGAGTCTGAGGTCCCAAGCTCCAGCGCGGTGATGAGTTGCGCAAGAGGGCGGGTGTCATAGGGGTTG
>CAYSMM010000355.1:0-1616 GCA_964432095.1 uncultured Burkholderiaceae bacterium
AGTGATGGTGGTGACTGCGCGGCTTGCTGAGAAGCCGCTCACTACGCTGATCTGTCTAAGGCAGCGCATTGCGCGGCTTTTTTATTTGACAATCTGGACATGATTGAAGCAACACACTGGCACCCGGTCATGCTGGCCGAGAGTTTGGGTGTTCAACCCTTGGCCTACACGCTGCTCGATCTGGCTGGCGTGCTATGGCGCGACGCACAAGGTCGGCCGTATGCGTTTGCCGACCGCTGCCCGCATCGCGGCACGCAGCTTTCGCTGGGCCGCATCGTCAACGGCCGGTTGCAATGCGCGTATCACGGTTGGCAGTTCGACGGTGCCGGGCAATGTGTGCACGTGCCCGCGCTGCCGGAGTTCGTGCCGCCGGCAAGCCATTGCGCCCGCCGTTTTGAGGTGGCAGAACATTGTGGCTTGTTGTGGGTGCGGCTTGCCGCAGGCGACGAACCGCTACCGGCATTCGAGGCCGAGAGCGACGAGAACCTACGTAAGGTGAACTGCGGTCCTTATGAAGTCCACAGCAGCGCGCCCCGCATCGTGGAGAACTTTCTGGATATGGCGCACTTCGGCTTTGTGCACGAGGGATGGCTTGGAGATCTCGAGCACACCCGAGTGCCTGCATACGAGGTGCAGGAATCTCCGCGGGGCATACGCGCCACGCAATGCCGTGCGTGGCAGCCGCGCAGCAACCTCAATATCGCAGGCGGCTCGATGGTGGAGTACACCTACGAGGTGACAGCGCCGTACACCGCAGTGCTGACCAAACTGCCGCTAGAGCAGCTAGGCTATCGCGAATCGATTGCCTTGTTCGTTTGCCCTGTCGAGCATGAGCGCAGCCGGGTGTGGTTTCGTCTGGCAGTCACCGACTTCGCATCGAGTGACCAATCGCTGCGTGAGTTTCAGAACACGATCTTCGCGCAGGACAAGCCGCTGGTGGAATCGCAAACGCCCAGGCGCTTGCCGCTAGACGCGCAGGCCGAGCGACATTGCGCGGCCGACAAAATGTCCATGGCTTATCGCCGCTACTTGCAAGCGCTGGGCGTTCGCTTTGGCGTGGTGCCTTTGGTAGCAGCATAGTTCGATATACTAAATGAACTATGCTGCTTTATCTGGTTAGCTTTTATGGATGAATAGCAGCATACTCATGTTTGTAATACTATTTTCCCTGCTCGCCAGTGGCGCTGTCCTGATGACAATTTTCAGCGATGTGTCAGCAGCCCCGTGCGGCAGGCCGCATGGCGGCGTTACTCGTCGTCCACATCCGGGTACGAATCATCATCGTCCGTCTTGGCAGCCTGCTCAAGGCCCTTTTTGAGGCTGTATGCATTGCCAAAAAACTCTGCGGGTTCACGCGGCTTGGCCAGACGGAGCGCCGGCGGGTAAAGGCTGGTCATGTACAGTTGCTCAGCCAGACGATCGCGGGTTTGATGGTTGACGACCAGGTTGATGCCTACTACGGTGACGAAGAACGCGACGCAAGCCACTGCAAACTCGCGATGGCGCAGCGGCTGTATCACCTGCAGGTGCGTGTGAATCACCAAGGCGATCACGGCCACTTCGGCAATGAAGTCGAAGTTGGCCAGCCATGCCCACGAGAATGAGTAGGCGATCAG
>CAYSMM010000355.1:1626-2310 GCA_964432095.1 uncultured Burkholderiaceae bacterium
AGGTGCAGCAGCAGATTGGTGCAGACGAAAGCCACGTAACCGAGCACTGCGATGCGCAGATGGCGCCAGTACTGCAAGCGGCGTGAGAACAGCTTGGACGCCAGCGCCCAGCCGAGTGCCCACAGCGAAACGGCCGTGATGGCACTGGTGATCGAAACAAACGGAAAGTTGCGCTCCGTGTCCGGGTCGATCGACAGGTAAAGCTGAAGCGCGAACACCAGCGCCGCAGCCAGCAGCGCAACCGCGGTGGGAAACAGCCGCCGCATCAGTGTACCGCGCGGCAAGGGTTGCTCGGGCAGGAGTTGCTCACCTGCCAGGCGCAGCCGTAACTGTGTGCGGCCGAGGGTGATGTCGATACTCTTGATCTGTGGTTCGAGCACCCGCGTGCTGTCGCCATCGAGGTGCACACGGCCGACGAGTGCGCCATTCACGGTTTGGAGCACCTCGGCTTGCACGGAAGATGCAGCATCACCTTCGGCCGGGTCTGCAAGCGACAAGCGCAGGTGATGCGGCGCAACGTGCGGATCGTCGAGCACGATGTCGTTGTCCAGCGCGCGGCCAATGCATACTGGCCAGCGCGTGATGGGCTGCATCATGCGCATCTGCCCGTCGCGGTCTAGCACTTCTACTACGCCAAGTATCGTGCCATTACTGGTATTATTTCCTTGATCTTGGGCTGATACT
>CAYSMM010000356.1:0-2277 GCA_964432095.1 uncultured Burkholderiaceae bacterium
TGGCTGCCGGCTGATCCTTGCCAAAGCCTCCGACACCTGCCACCCAGCGGGCGCGGCCGTAGCTATCGGGTTCCTGAGCGATCAGCACGCCGGGGTAGGGTGCCGCAGGCGACACTGCGCAAATGGCCGCGACATGTGGATCCCTGTAGGCTGCGTCACGCTCAAAGTATGCGCTGACATAGGCAAGGTCGATTCGCACGCGATCTTCTACAACCGGCTCATAGCCCCATTGCTCTAGCCACTGTGGTGCACGTGAAGCGCGCCCGGTGCAGTCCACCACCAGATCGGCAGCTACGGTTTGCATCGCTGCTTGTTGGTCGCGATGCTCGAACAACACTGCAGTGACGGTGCCGTACTCGTGGCGTGGCGCACGAACGTCTACGTTGCATACGGCAGTGACATTGGCTAGCGCGAGTACGCGCTCGCGCACCGCATGCTCAAGCATGAGACGGCTGACGGCCAGACCGAAATATCCGCATTGACCACCCGCCAGCGCTTTGCCGTCAACGACAAAACTCACATGAGTCTGTAAATCACCGCCGAGCGCGCCAGCGCCGATCAACTGTTGTGTGAGACCTGGAAACAACTCCTCGAGCACAATACGACCGCGCGCCAATAAACCGTGGGGCTGTAACACTTGCGGAGTGCCTTTACGGGCTTGCGGCTGCTGTGGCAATGGGTCACGCTCGAGCAGCCACACTTCTTCGAACCGCTCGCTCAACACGCGTGCGGTCAGTAGCCCGGCCATGCTGGCCCCCAACACCACGGCGCGGCGGCCAAGCTGCGCGCTGCTTGCAGTATCGTTTGATGTTGTGAATTGGTTTTTCATGGGCTTTCCTTGGCAGTTTTTGCACTACCAGCAAGTCTGGACGGGCCAGGCGCATCGTGCTAATGACGCATGTCCCGTACTGCGTCCCCTGAACGGGGGAGCCTGGCGCTTCATCCCGGCCCTTCATGGCGGGACGTGCGTCCCGGTTCATGAGAGTCGTGCATACTCACACACAAGGAGTTCGTACTCGTCAGGCGAATTCGCAAACCAGGGAGTGAGCGCGGATGCATCAACGGTTGCAATTTGCGCGCAGCGCCGACAACGTGCGGCTGGCCTACGCCGTAAGCGGCAGCGGCGAGCCGGTTATCGTCAAAGCGGCTACATGGCTGTCGCATCTCGAGGTGGACTGGGGTAGTCCTGTGTGGAGCCACGTGCTGCATGCCATGTCGAGCGCCGGCACCTTTGTGCGTTACGACGAGCGCGGCTGCGGCTTGTCAGACTGGGACGTGCCCGACCTCAGCTTCGAAAGCTGGGTGCGCGATCTGGAAACGGTTGTGGACGAGATCGGCGCCAGGCGTTTCGCCCTGTTAGGTATCTCGCAGGGTGCTGCCGTTGCGATTGCCTATGCCGCACGGCATCCCGACCGCGTCAGCCGGCTCGTACTGCATGGCGGTTATGCACGCGGGCGGCTGGTGCGGGCGTCCAGCCCGCAGCAGCGTGAAGAGGCTGAAACCATGTGCCGCCTTGCAGAGCTGGGCTGGGGCAAACAAGACCCGGCGTTCCGCCAGTTCTTCACTACGCAGTTCATCCCGGGGGGCACACTCGAGCAGCATCAATGGTTCAACGAGATGGAGCGTCTGTCCACCTCGCCGCGCAACGCAGCTGAATTCATGCGGGTCTTCAACACCATCGATGTCATGGCGCTGCTGCCGCAGGTGCAATGCCCGACCATGGTGCTGCACAGCAAGCACGACGTGCGCGTGCCGTTTGATGAGGGCCGTTTGATCGCAGCGGGCATCCCCAATGCTCGATTTGTGCCCATCGAAAGTGGCAATCATCTGCTGCTTGAAGGCGAGCCCGGGTGGCAGCAATGGCAGGTCGAGGTCAGTGCATTTTTGAGCGAGGCACGTCCGTCACCGGCTCAAGCCTTGTTGCAGGAGCTATCGGCCCGGCAACGCGAGGTGCTGGAGCTGCTTGCTCAGGGGCGAGACAACGCGCAGATTGCTGCTGCGCTCGATCTGTCCGAAAAGACGGTGCGCAATCAGGTGTCGTTGATCTTCGACCGACTGCAGGTGGAAAACCGCGCGCAAGCGATTGTGCTGGCACGAAATGCGGGCTTGGGCATCGGTAGCCCTCTCTAGGGCCGCTGTCCCGCCACAAACTGCGCAGCGCTGATGCGCTTGCCACCGGCGCGTTGCAGCTCGGTGATGTTGAGCGCGCCCTGTCCGCAAGCTACCCGCACGCCATGCGCATCTGCGCGCAGCACCTCGCCTGGCGCGCCTTGATTG
>CAYSMM010000357.1:0-2272 GCA_964432095.1 uncultured Burkholderiaceae bacterium
GAGTACTTTGCTTGAAGAGCTGAAGCTGCAGAATCTGCGCACTGACCATGAAGGCGCGGCCGAGAAGACGCTCAGCGCCAAGAACTTCGGCTGCCCGAACTGCGGCGCATCGATCCAGCTCAAGCTCAACGGCACTAAAAGCATCACCTGTGGCAGTTGTGCCAGCGTCATCGACACGTCGCAGGGCACGGGGGGCGATCTGCAGTTCTACCGCCAGCAACAGCACGTGCAGCCAGCACTGCCGCTCGGCACTACAGGCAAGCTGCGCGGCATCGACTGGCAGGTAGTGGGTTTTCAGCAGCGCATGGGTGAAGACGACGAGGGTGAGCGCTTCGAGTGGCAGGAGTACCTGCTCTACAACCGGCTGCAGGGCTTTGCGTTTCTGGTGGATACGAGCGAGGGTTTCAGCCTCGTCAAAACGCTGGCCGGTGCACCGGCGTTTCTCAACCCCGGCATAGGCGGCGCGACGGCGCGCATCGAAGGGCGCACCTACCGCGAGGCGTACCGCTACAAGGCCACCACCACTTACGTCGCGGGTGAGTTTTATTGGCTGGTGAAGGCCGGGCAGCGTACAGACAACATAGATTTTGAAGCCGGCCAGCATTTGCTGAGCCGGGAGGAAAGCCCCGGCGAAGTGACTTGGAGCGGCGGCGAGCGCATCGAGGGCCGCGAGTTGGCCGAGGCGTTCAAGCTATCCGATCTCGCCAAGAAAGTGCCCATGGTTTCCGCCTCGCCGGTGTCGGGCTCGTCGGTTTCGATGGTCACGGTGATCGTCGTGGTTGTGATCATTTTGATCCTACTGAGCATGCTGTCGCAATGCTCAGGCAGCCGCAATTGCCTACGCGACCAGTACGGCAACCCGGTGAACCCGCAAGACCCAGCCTGCTACCGCAGCGGCTCATCCGGCGGCTACTATGGTGGCGGATCAGGTGGCGGCTATCGAGGGCACAAGTAATGAATCGCAGATTGATTGCATGCATTGAACGGATCACGGATCACCCATCATTGAAGTTCAGACTTTGAAGGAGGCATGACATGGATTGGCTTAAACCGACGGCGTTTGCAGGCTCGTTGATCTATTCATTGATCGGCGTCATCGTTTTTTGGATCAGCTTTGTCGTCATTGACAAGCTCACGCCCTATGACTTATGGAAAGAGATCGTGGAAAACCGCAACATGGCGCTGGGTGTGGTGGTCGCTGCCATGTGCCTGGGTATCTCGTTGATCGTCGCCGCAGCCATACACGGTTAGTTATTTTCGTTATATCCTTAATACACCATTTAGTATTAACCTTTTATTGCACATCCATATTGCAGTGATGGCATATTAGTGTGAGCAGTATCCAAGGATCTAGCGTACCAGAAACGCAATTGGTAACCGCACGGGCACCGCACCCGGCAGAGCTGACTTTGCTCGTCAGCGTGTTCGTGGTTGCGGCCTGCGGCTTGGTGTACGAACTTGCCGCAGGCGCCCTGGCGTCCTACCTGCTCGGCGATTCTGTACTGCAGTTCTCCACCATCATCGGTGCTTATCTGTTTGCGATGGGTATAGGCTCGTACCTGTCACGTTTCATCACCCAGCGACTGGCCAGTCATTTTTTGCGTATCGAGCTACTGGTGGGCATCATCGGTGGTTTCATGCCTGCGGCACTCTTTGTCTTGCATGCGTATGCGCCCTCGCCCTTCCGGCTGGTGCTCTATGGCCTGGTGCTGGTCGTCGGCTCGCTCGTTGGGCTTGAGATTCCGCTGGTCATGCGGCTGCTCAAAAAACAGTACGCCCTCAAAGACCTGGTGTCGCAGGTGCTGACCTTCGACTATCTCGGCGCGTTGGCCGTGTCGGTGGCTTTTCCACTGGTGTTTGTGCCGCACATGGGGCTGATCCGCACCGGCTTGTTCTTCGGACTGCTCAACGCGCTGGTAGCCGTGTGGGCATTATGGATTTTTCGCTATCAGCTAGAGCGACTGGCATGGCATGTGGCTGCTGCCATCGGTACGATAACTGTGCTGCTCTGGGCATTCGTGTTCGCCGATCAAATCACCTCGTGGGGTGAAGACAAGTTCTATGCCGAGCGTATCGTGCACTCGGCGTCGTCGCTGTATCAGCGCATCGTCGTCACGCAGCACCGCGGTGACACCAAACTGTTCCTGAACGGCAACCTGCAGTTCAACAGTCGGGACGAGTACCGCTATCACGAGGCACTGGTTCACCCGGCGATGTCCGCGCACGGCGCGGCGCGCAAGGTGGCGGTGCTGGGCGGCGGTGACGGGCTGGC
>CAYSMM010000358.1:0-2230 GCA_964432095.1 uncultured Burkholderiaceae bacterium
CACGTCTTTTGAACAAACCCCCACAGAAGTTTTTGAGCGCACGGCTCTGGGCGATGGCGTGGTGGAGTACGGCTCGCAGTTGCTCACGCACGAGATGAAGCTGCTGCTGGTGATGGTGGACGGCCGCACCGGCATCCAGCAGCTTGCCAGCGCATTGCCGCAGGTGGCCCATGTTCCGCGCGTGATGGCTGAGCTGCTCAAGCTCGGCTTTGTGCGGCCACAGGAGGCTGGCATTGCTGCCGGCACGACGAACCAGCCGCCACTTAGGCATGGCACGAAGGCCCCGGGCTACGAGACGACACTGACCATGCACGGCGGAGACAGCCGCATGAACTGGCAGCCCACGGTGGTGGTGATCGACGAAGACAGCGCTCGCAGTACGGGGCTTTCAGCTTAGACCAATCGTTATAGTACTGACTTTAGTATACAACAGTTACTGCACTATTTTAGACCAGTAAAAGCCTAATAGTGCTTGCAGTATCAATGCATTGCTCTGCTATCAATGCCGTGGTGACTAGCTTTTCAAGAGAGTATTGAGATCAGCCGTCAGCAGTTTTGGGTCTGACCCGTGGCGCGCAAACAGCCGCACGCGGCCCTGCTTGTCGAACACATAAAACCCGGCGGTGTGATCCATCGTGTAGCTGCCGGGCGTTTTGCCCTCGACCTTGGCGTAAAACACCTTGAAGTCTTTCGCGGTTTTAGCGGTGTCTTCCAGGCTGCCACGCAGGCCTAGCGCCTGCTTGTCGAAGTTGCCGAGGTAGGCCTTCAACACGTCTTGCGTGTCACGCTCGGGGTCTACGGTGATGAAGATCACTTGCAAGTCGCTGGCCTGAGGGCCGAGCGACTGTTTGATCTGTGCCATCTCCTGCATGGCAGTGGGGCACACGTCGGGGCATTGCGTAAAGCCGAAGAACACGGCTACCACTTTACCTTTGAAGTCAGTCAGCGTGCGCTTCTTGCCGTCCTGGTCAGTCAACTCAAAGCCGCGTGCGTAATCGGCGCCGGTAATGTCGATGCTGTTGAACTTGGGTGCAGCTGAGTCGCACGCAGCCAGCGCAAACGCCGCCAGCGCGGCAGCCGCGATGCGAAAAAACGATCTACGGTAATGCATAGTGATCCACCAAAAGCGCAGCAAACAGTAGAGAGAGATACGCTATGGAATAGCGGAAGGTGGCACGCGCCAGCGCGTCGCTATAGCTGCGCCACAGCCGCCATGCAAACGCGATGAAAATGCCGCCCAGCACCACCGCGCTGAGCAGATACACCTCGCGCGACATGCCAATCAGATAGGGCATGAGCGTAATGGCGAACAGCGCAAACGTGTATAGCAAGATATGCAGCCGCGTGAACTCCTGCCCGTGCGTCACCGGCAGCATGGGCAGCCCGCTTTTGGCGTAGTCGTCGGTACGGTACAGCGCCAGCGCCCAGAAGTGCGGCGGTGTCCACAAGAAGATAATGAGAAACAGCACCAAAGCCTCGGCCGGCACGGTGTTGCTCACAGCCGCCCAGCCCAGCACCGGCGGCATGGCTCCCGACGCACCGCCGATGACAATGTTTTGCGGCGTGGCCGGTTTCAAGATCACGGTGTAAATGACGGCATAGCCCACAAAGGTGCCGAACGTCAGCCACATCGTCAGCGTGTTCACCTGTGCGTACAGCAGCCCCATGCCGGCGGCGCACAACATACCCGAAAAGATGATGATGCTGGCGTCGCCCATCTCGCCTCGCGCGCTGGGCCGCCAGGCGGTGCGGCGCATTTTGGCGTCGATCGCGCGCTCCACCAGGCAGTTGAACGCGGCAGCGGCACTGGCCACCAGCCAGATGCCAACGGTTGCCGCCAGCACCACGCGCCAGTTGGGCAGGCTTTGCGTGGCCAACAGCATGCCAATGACGGCGCAAAACACAATGAGCTGCACTACGCGCGGTTTGGTGAGCGCGTAGAAGGCTCGGGCCTTGTGCACAAGGCTGTCAGGCTGAGGTGCTGCGCGATCCATGATGGAAGGTGGCATGTGGCTGCTGTACGGCGTGGGCCGCACTGACTGAATTAACCTGGATTTTATAGGCGCAGGCGATGAGCGTGCCGAGCAGCAGCGCCGCGCCGCCGTTGTGCGCCACGGCCAGCAGCAGCGGCTGGTTGAACACCACCGTACCGATGCCGATGAGCACTTGTAGCACCAGTGCCGCCGCGAGTGCAATGCCCCAGAGCTTGAGCGCGGTCTGCTGCGTCAAC
>CAYSMM010000359.1:0-2200 GCA_964432095.1 uncultured Burkholderiaceae bacterium
CCGAGCAGCTCGATGCCAGCGCCACCCTGCAAGACACGGCGCAGTTGCAGCAGCGGCTGGAGGCCAGCAACCGCACGGCAGACGAGCAGGCGTCCGTGGCGGTGCAGTCAGTAGTCGGTGGCGGCTCGCTGGAGTTCAAGAGTTTGTTCATGCGCTGCCGCAGCCTGCTGGGCGAAGCCTGGCCGCTGGCGCAGCCGCTTGCGCTGCCGGTCGCGGACTATGCTGCGGTCGGTGCGGCGAAGGTAGCGTCGCCATGATGCCCGCATCCAAGCACGGCGACCCGCAACTCGGGGTGGACATCCACCTGTGCATCGTGCCGCCCTCGCCCTCGCCGGTGCCGCTGCCCACACCGCACATCTCCATCGTGTTCGACCCGTTCGACTACGTGCCCATCATCGGCGCCACGGTGACGGTGTGCGGCATGAAGCGCGCCACCGCGGGCACCGAGGGCAAGGTGGTGCACATTCCGCCGGGCTTTCCGTTTGCGCCCAAGCCACCCGACAAAGACGACGAAATCTTCATGGGCAGCTCCACGGTGGTGGCCGACGGCGACCCCTTCACCTACATCGGCCTGCCGGTGTTGAGCTGCCAGGTGGCCGGCATGCCCAGCCCGCCGCGGCCCAAAAAGAAGGGCGGCCCGCGCATGATGCTGGCGCCCTTCACCTTCAATCTGGCGATTCCCACCAACGTGGTGGTGGGCGGCGCGCCAACCATCAACCTCATGGGCCTGGCCTTCAAGGCCGGTTTTGCCGCGCTCGGCAAATTTGCCAAGTCAGGCGTGTTCAAGCGCTTCCGCCAACGCGTGTTCAAGAACATGAAGCCGGGGTTTTTGAAGTGCTCCGTCCTGCGTGCCGAGCCGGTGAACATCCTCTCGGGCGATGTGAGTGTGGAGCAGGAGGACTTCACGCTGCCAGGCCGCATCCCGCTGCGCTGGCTGCGCAGCTATTCATCGGGCAACACCGCGCTGGGCGTGTGCGGCGTGGGCTGGGACACGCTGCTGGATTTGCGGCTGGAGGTCAAACCCGGCGACGAAGGCGTGCAAATGCACGGCCCCGACGTGGGCCCGCTGTTCTTCGACCACCTGCCGCAAACACGCGGTGCAGCCGGCACCGTGATCGAGTTGATGGACGGCGCAGAGCTGCGCGATGAGGGGCTGGAGTTTCAGGTGCGCACCAAAGACGACCTGATCTATCACTTCCCAAAATCACCAGACGACTCATACAACACGCAGTGCATAGCTCTCTCTGCCAGCAAGATATCAGACTTGAGCGGGAACTACTGGGAGTTCATACGCACCGGCAAACACATCACCGGGCTGCGCGAGTCCGCGGGCCGCCACATCACGCTGCACTACGACGGCGACCGGCTGGCGCGTGTGTCCCTGTTGCGGCCCGACACGCAGACCGAGCATGTGTTCGTGACCTACCAATACAGTGCCGATCACGAGCTCGTGGCCGTGATCGACGCCCTGGGCATGCCCTACACCTTTGGCTACGAGCAGCAGCGCATGGTGCGGCACACCGACCGCAACGGCCTGTCGTTTTACTACGCGTTTGACACACAGCCCGCCCCCGACGGCAACGTGCGCGTGCTGCATGCGTGGGGCGACCACAACCTCTACAACTACCACTTTGAATACTTCGACGCCATTGCCGAGCGCCGCATCACCGATTCGCTCGGCCATGTGTCCACCGTCAAACTCAACGAAGCCGGGCTGCCCATCAGCGAGATCGACCCGTTGGGCGGCATCACCATTTATGAGTACGACGACTGCGGCCGCACCATCGGCGTGACCGACCCCGACGGCCTGACCACCGCCTACGCCTACGACGAGCGCGGCAACCTGCTGGCGCTGACGCGGCCCGACGGCAAGCAAGTGCTCGCGCGGTTCAACGCGCAAAACAAGGCCGTACACATCACCGACCCCAACGGCCACACCTGGCAGCAGCAGTGGGACGAGCGCGGCCTGGTGCGCCAGCAGCGCTCGCCGCTGGGCCATGTGTCGACGTATGAGTACGACACATATGGCCAGCTGGTGCGCTACACCAACCCGCGCGGCGCGTCCACCCAACTGCGGTTTGACACCTTGGGCAACGTGGCCGAGGTCGAAGATGCCGCCGGCAGCATCACCCGCATTACGCACGACGCGCTGGGCAATGTGCTGGCCAAGCGCGACGCGGCCGGGCGCACGCTGCGCTAT
>CAYSMM010000360.1:0-2195 GCA_964432095.1 uncultured Burkholderiaceae bacterium
AAGCTGCTGGCCTTGTACTGAGCACGCCATGTCAACCCCCAGCTCACCTAAGCCCATACGTTCGATACAACCGCTACGCGGCTGGCAAGGCGCATGGGCGCTGCTCAGCCGCGAGCAGCAGGACACGTTATTTCTACTTGCAGTGATCGCGTTGGTGGTCGTACCGCACTTCGAGCACTTGCCGGTGTGGGCCGTAGCCCTGAGTACGGTCGTGCTCCTGTGGCGCGCGTGGCTCACCGTCAAACTCAAACCGCTACCTCGACGCTGGGCACTCATCGTGCTGCTGGTCGCTTGTGTGGCAGGCACCTGGTTGACGTTTCGAACCATTGCTGGACGTGATGCCGGCGTGACTTTGCTGCTGATGCTGCTGGCGCTCAAAACCTTAGAACTCAAGGCCCGCCGAGATGCCATGGTGATTTTCTTTCTGGGCTTCTTTGCGGTGCTAACGCATTTTCTGTTTTCGCAATCGCTGCTGAGCGCAGTGCTGATGATCGCTGCCGTCGTCGGCTTACTGGCCGCATTGATTGGCGCGCATATGCCGGTGGGATGGCCGAGCATCGCCTCACGCCTGCGGCTGGCTGGCCGCATGCTCCTGCTCGGCACACCGTTGGCAGCTGCTTTGTTCGCCTTTTTCCCGCGCATGGCCGGGCCCTTGTGGGGCATGCCCGATCAGCGGGGCGCTACTACGGGCCTGTCAGATAGCATGAGCGTAGGCAACATCGCCGAGCTTGCACTCAACGACGCGATTGCCATGAGCGTGCGTTTCGACGGCGCGGCACCCAACGCCAATCAACTCTACTTCCGTGGGCCGGTGCTTTCCAGGTTTGACGGCATCACCTGGACGCCATTGGTCACCGGCTTTACAGCACGCGCCCAATCAGGTGCGGACATACGCATCCAAGGGCCAGCAGTCAACTATGAGGTCACGCTAGAGCCAGTGCAGCGGCCGTGGCTGTTCGGAATTGAAGTCATGAACGAAGCCCCCGTGCTTGCCAATCAAACCGTCATGCTCACACGCGCACAGCAACTCATCACCAGCCGTGCAGTGAATGAGCGTGTGCAATACCGTATGCAGTCGTACCCGCAGGCGCAGATCGGCCCGTTTCAAGAGTCTAATACCCTTAGGGAGTATATTGCCTTACCCGCCAGCTATAACCCAAGAACACTGGAATACGCCATGGAGTTAAGGCGTGATCCGCGATTTGCAAGTGCTGATGCCACGACGCTGTCGCGCCACCTGCTCAGCGAGATTCGCAGGCAACCTTTCACCTACACGCTGGCGCCTGGCTTATACGGCCGCGATAGTGTGGATGAGTTCTGGTTCGACCGCCGCGAGGGCTTCTGCGAGCACTTTGCACAAGCTTATGTAGTGCTGATGCGCGCGCTCGACGTGCCCGCGCGCATCGTCACGGGCTACCAAGGTGCCGAGCTGAATTCGTTTGACGGCAGCTACACCGTACGGCAAAGCCATGCGCATGCCTGGGCCGAGTACTGGCAAGAGGGCACGGGCTGGGTTCGCGCCGACCCCACCGCAGCGGTTGCGCCTGAGCGCATCAATAACCTCTCCAATCTGAATGCGCGGCGCGGCTTGTTCGGTGTGGCGATTCTCGCGCCGATCAATGCCAGCTGGTTGCAGCGTGCACGTCAGGCCTGGGATGCCGTCAACAACTCGTGGAATAAATGGGTGCTGTCTTACAACTCCACGCGGCAGTTGGACTTGCTCAAGGAACTTGGAATCGAAGATCCGGACTGGCAAAAGCTTGCCTCGCTGCTGTTGCTCGCAGCCGCAGGCGCATTACTGCTGGGTGCGGCCTGGGCGATGTGGGACCGGCAGGCGTGGCTTGCGCGCCGCGACCCGTGGACGCGGCTGTATCGTGCAGGTGCCGCGCACCTCAGTCGGCATGGGGTAAAGGTGTATGCAAATGATGCGCCCCGCACACTCGGCCACAAGTCTTTGGCACTTGCCCAGGGCGAGCAGTGGCAACAGTGGTGGTTGACGCTGGAACGGCTGCGCTATGCACCGGTTGAGGCCAGTGCAGACAGCGATGCGTCATACTCACGGTTGAAACAGACCCTCAAACAGCTGTGCAAGTCACCCGATCTTTCATCCTGACCTACCCGAGACCTGCCGCAACCCGCACACCGCGGCCGAGCCGCCGGGTTGCGTCCATCACATTCATCACCACGCTGCTGTT
>CAYSMM010000361.1:0-2140 GCA_964432095.1 uncultured Burkholderiaceae bacterium
AAACTGCTAGACGCGATTGCGCAGGCGCGCCGCATCAATGCGCATGGCGGGCGCAGGCGGCAGGTGCAATATGTGGGCCGCTTGATGCGCGAGTTGAGCGACGACGAAGTGGCTACACTGCGCGCCATCTTGCAGTCGTTTGAAAGAGGAGACGCAGCAAGCAACGCCAAGTTTCACTTGCTGGAGCGCTGGCGCACACGGCTGCTGGATGACGACGCTGCACTCACCGAGTTTCTGCAGGCCTGGCCCACCGCAGATGTGCAGCAACTGCGCGCACTCATTCGCAATGCGCGACGCGAGCGTGACATGCAAAAGCCGCCTGCCGCCTTCCGCGAGTTGTTTCAGTGGCTCAAGTCAGCCATGCAGGAAAGTGGCGTCACCATGCCTAGTGAAGACGACGTAAAAAAAGTAATAACTACATATAGTACAGGCCGTGAATATAGTAAAATATAGCAGACATAATGTGTTACTTTGTGCAGTATAAAAGATATCAGCATGACTGACAGCAGTGCCATCAACCTCGACGGCGTCACCATCGGAATCGTGTCTGTCAGCGACCGCGCGTCATCCGGGGTATATCAAGACCAGGGTCTGCCTGCGCTGAAAGATTGGCTCACACGCGCGGTGCTCAACCCTATTCGCTTTGTTGAGCGGTTGATCCCGGACGAGCAGGCGCAGATTACGCAATCGCTGTGTGAGCTCGTGGACACAGCGCATTGCGACCACGTGCTGACCACCGGCGGCACCGGCCCCGCGCTGCGTGACGTGACGCCCGAGGCCACGCTCGCCGCAGGCCACAAACCGATGCCAGGTTTCGGCGAGCAGATGCGGCAGATCAGCCTGAATTTTGTGCCCACGGCCATCCTCTCGCGGCAAGTGGCAGTCGTGCGCTTTCGTACCGACGCTGCCGCACGCGGCGCACTCATCATCAATCTGCCCGGCCAGCCCAAGAGCATTGCCGAGACGCTGGAAGGTTTGAAGGGTGAGGACGGCAAGCCGCGCGTGCACGGCGTATTTGCCGCCGTGCCGTATTGCATAGACCTGATCGGCGGGCCGTACATCGAAACCGATGAGGCCGTGTGCAAGGCATTCCGCCCCAAATCGGCCATACGCAGGAGTGATCAGGGCTTGTGATCAGGGCACGAGTGAGAGCCTATCAACCGAAGAGTGAAAACCTTCCAAAGAGGCACCGGGACACCGAGGCAGGAATGAGTACGTAAGCTCGGCCGAAAGCTGGATCTCCGGGCAAGCCTGGCATCACAACCGGTTGAAGCCAACAGATTTTTGAGTTCTTTCTTGTCTCTGAGCCTCAGTGTCTCTTTGGGGGGTCTGCACTCTTCTGCGGCTTGATCTTCACCCGAGCGCTGCATCCTAGCAGTGCGGGGATCGCAGACCGCAGCGGTGTGCTCATTCACATAGGGCCGTTGCCGCCTGATTTCTTCGGTTTGTGCTGCAGCGTTTGCTCAGTCGCGCAGCAACTTCAGCATGCACCGCTTGAAACGCTCGGCTGATGCATCGGTATAGGGCCCCGCCATCACCTGCTCCACGGCTTGCGGCCAGTTGCCATGTAACTCGTCCCGACCACGGCTGGCCAGCACCTGTAGTTGCATGACACGCCGCGCGGCCTGCGCCTCGGTCGGGCTGTCGCAACCCGCAGCCAGCTCGAGTTTGATGAGCGCCTCGTCACGCCCCGCGTCAGTACCCTTACCTGCCGACATTGCCTGCTGCCAGCGCTGCACTGCGGCCTTGTTCACCGCCTTGCCAAATCCGTCGGCCTGCAGGGCGCTGGTATCGCGGCTTTGCCAAGCGGCCACCCATGCATCGAGTACACTGCCGCGTTGCTCCTGGCGCAGGTGAAACAGGCGCTTGCGGGCCTGCTCTTCAGCGTGACGGCGTGCATTGATCAAACCTTGCGGCACGAAGATGCGTTGCTGTTGAGGGTGTGGCGGCGCTGACTGCGGCCCTCGGCGATCCAGGCTGCGGCCACGTGCGCCGGCAGGTGCGGCTTGTGCACGGGGAAACTGCGCATCCCACTGCTGCTCTACGGCCTGCCATGCGGCGTTCACGGCTGCTGCGTCGCCATCGTGCGCAGCCTTCTCGAGCGCATTGATGGCATCGCGCAGCGCACTGGCCTTTGCAT
>CAYSMM010000362.1:0-2121 GCA_964432095.1 uncultured Burkholderiaceae bacterium
GCGTGCACGCTCGGTAAGGGCGCGCACGGCGCTGCCGGCATCGGCCATTGCGGCAGTGGGGAACATTTTGGCGACACCCATGCCTGCAAACGCCAGCAGTACAGCACCTGCTGCGCCCACTGCGACCCACTTTGCAGCCTGGCCCGCAGACAGACTCGCGCCGGTATGGGCTTGCAGATTCGAAGTCGTCAAAGCACTCATGGCTTTCTCCTTGTTGCAGGCTCACATTCGCAGCCTGTGCACGTTCAACGAGGAGAGGGTGGTATCGGTTGATGCAAAATGCGTGAGAAGTGTAACGAAACGCGTGGCGTTGATGCGGTAACGCTTCAGTACTGCGGGTGATCTTACAGCAGCGCCGCCAGCGAACGCTTGAGCATCTCGGTCTGCTGGCCTGCACGCGCAGCATAGTCGGCCAATTGATCATCACCCACCTTGCCGACGTTGAAGTAGCACGCCTGTGGGTGAGACAGGTAAAAGCCGCTCACGCTGGCAGCGGGCGTCATCGCAAGCGATTCGGTCAATCCCATGCCGATGTCGGCGCAGCCAAGCGTGCTGAACATCTCGCGCTTAACGCTATGGTCTGGGCACGCCGGGTATCCCGGTGCGGGCCGGATGCCACGATACTTTTCTGCGATCAACTCCTCGTTGCTGAGCTGCTCGCTGGCGGCATAGCCCCACAAATCCTTGCGTACACGCTCGTGCAGGCATTCGGCAAATGCTTCGGCCAATCGATCGGCCAGGGCCTTGAGCATGATGGCGCTATAGTCGTCATGGTCGGCCATGAACTGCCGCTCTTTCTTGTCGACGTCAATACCCGATGTCACGGCAAACAGGCCGATGTAGTCGGCAATACCGCTGGACTTGGGCGCGATGAAATCGGCCAAGCAACGGTTGGGGCGCTCCTCGCCTTCGATCTGTGGCTTCTCGGTTTGCTGTCGTAGGCCGTGCCATGTGAACAGCACCTCGGTGCGTGATTCGTCGTCGTAGATCTCGATGTCGTCCTCATTCACCGAATTGGCCGGGTAGAACGCCAGCACGCCATTAGCCGTGAGCCAGCGGCCCTCGGTCAATCGCTGCAGCATGCGCTTGCCGTCGCTAAATACGCGCTGCGCCTCAGTGCCTACCACGCCGTCTTTCAGGATGTCGGGGAACTTGCCCCACAAATCCCAGGTTTGAAAGAAAGGCCCCCAGTCGATGTAGCGCTGAAGCTCGGTGATGTCAAAGTTCTTGAACATGCGGCGGCCGATGAACTTGGGCTTGGGTGGCGCGTAACCCTGCCACGCAATCTGCGTTTTGTTGGCGCGCGCGGCCTCGAGCGTGATGAGCGGTGTGGCCTTCTTGTTGGCATGCTGCTGACGCACTTTTTCGTAGTCGGCGTTGACTTCATCGATGTATTTGGCCGCCTGCTCGGACAGCAAGTTCTGCGCCACTGTCACGCTGCGTGAAGCATCGGGTACATAGACCACGGGGCCGTCATAATGCGGCGCGATCTTCACCGCGGTATGCACGCGACTGGTGGTGGCGCCACCGATGAGTAACGGAATTTTCTTGGTGCGGAAGTGGTCGTCGCGCTGCATCTCGGCCGCCACGAACTGCATCTCCTCCAGCGACGGCGTGATCAGGCCCGACAAGCCGACGATATCTGCGCCTTCCACCTTGGCCGTGGCGAGTATTTGGTCGCAAGGCACCATCACGCCCATGTTGACCACATCAAAGTTATTGCACTGAAGTACCACGGTGACGATGTTCTTGCCGATGTCGTGTACATCGCCCTTGACGGTGGCAATCACGATCTTGCCGCGGCTCTTCACGTCGGCACCGCTTTCGGCCATGCGGCGCTTTTCCTCCTCGATGTAGGGCACGAGGTGTGCCACCGCCTGCTTCATCACGCGGGCACTCTTGACGACTTGCGGCAGGAACATCTTGCCCTGGCCGAATAGATCGCCCACCACGTTCATGCCGGCCATTAATGGGCCCTCGATCACCTCGAGTGGACGGCCGCCGCGCGCATGAATCTGCTGCCAGGCTTCTTCGGTGTCATCGATGATGAAGTCGGTAATGCCATGCACCAGCGCGTGTGACAGCCGTTCATTCACACCGGTGTTACGCCATTCGTTCTTC
>CAYSMM010000363.1:0-2119 GCA_964432095.1 uncultured Burkholderiaceae bacterium
ACTTCACGCTCGCCCGCGGGCGTGAGTTTGGCGGCAAGATCGGCCAACGTTGCGCCCTTGGCCACGGTGAGGCTGCAGGTGGATTTGTTCAGTGACGTCAGCGCCTTGAGCAATATCTCAGCGCCGTCGGGTTCAACCGACTGCAGCTTGCCAAAGTCCAGTGTGAAGCCCGCGCTGCTCATCAAGCGGGTTTCGATGAACTGGCTGACTTGGCCTGCAACGAACGCATCGACCTTGGGTGGGCAGGTATAGGCCATGCCGGCAGAGGCTGCGGCCGGCGCACCGCCTGGCGATGCGGCAGCGGGCGCGGCCGCGCCAGCACCGCTGAGCGAAAACCAGTTGGGTGCGGAGGTTTCGAACAGC
This sequence comes from uncultured Burkholderiaceae bacterium, assembly GCA_964432095.1. Lineage (GTDB taxonomy): Bacteria > Pseudomonadota > Gammaproteobacteria > Burkholderiales > Burkholderiaceae_C > CAYSMM01. The sequence goes on from CAYSMM010000363.1 coordinate 364, forward strand.
CCGACAAAGTCCAGCCCGAGCGATTCGAACTTGCCCTGGTCGCCGGTGGCGCGGTACAGATCAAACAGCGCGCGCCAGGTTTCGACGTTACGGTGATTCGGCCCAGTCGGTGACACGGCGTTTTGCAGTGAACGCTCCGCTTCGGTGTAGTCACCATTGGCAAAGTGAATGGCGGCCTCTTCAAGAATCGGGTCGCTGTTGAGCTCCTGCACCTCAACGGCCATCATGTTGGCGCCGTTGTTGGTGTTGTGGATGTCGTATTTGCCGCACATCGCCGATGCCAGCGGCGACGCCGGGCGAGAGACGCGCGGCTCCATCATCTCGGTTTTTTGATAGGCCGCGGCGAGCGCGCGTGACTCATCAGGCACGGTAGGCGCAAATGCGTGGCCGGGCATGGGCGATGCAGCCTGGCTGCCTGCATTGGGGGAGGAGATCACCACCGGTTTTTGCACGCTGGGTGACATGGGCTGCGTGGGCAGGAAGGCGCGGTTCAGGTCGGCTGCGGCGGGCTTGGGGGAGCTGCCTTTGACGTCCACGCTCATCATGCGTTCGATCTCATTGATCTTGCGCAGAGTATCCTCTTTGGCCGCCCCGCCCGGGCTTGAGGGCTGTGGAGTGCTGGAGCCGCCTGCCTGAGCGCCACCGCGCGTCAGAGCAAAGTGCGCGTCGCGCTGGCTGCGTGCCTTGCGCAATTGCTCAAGCTCGCGCTTGGTGATGAACTCGTCGCGCTTGCGTTGCGCGCGGCGTGCGCGCTCTTCGGCCCGTGTCACCGGGTTGTCAGTGTCCTCAGAAGTGGCCTGGCTACCGCCAAACAAGCTCTTGAGCTTGGCTAGCAGGCCGAGTTTCTTTTCGTCACTCACTGTGCTTACTCTTGCTCTTGCTCGCAGCTCTGTGAATCAGTCGCCGTACAGCTTTTGCTTCAATTCGCGACGCTGCTGTGCTTCCAGAGACAGCGTGGCCGTGGGGCGTGCCAACAGGCGGCGCACACCTATGGGCTCACCCGTTTCCTCGCAGTAGCCGTATTCGCCAGCGTCGATCAGCGCCAGCGCCTGCTGAATTTTCTTCATCAGCTTGCGCTCACGGTCACGCGTGCGCAGTTCAAGTGCATGCTCTTCTTCGATCGTAGCTCGGTCTGCCGGGTCGGGCACGGTCAGTGTGTCTTCGCGCAGATGCTCGGTGGTCTCGTCAGCATGCTTGAGTAAGTCATGCTGCATTTGCTGAAGCCGCAGCTTGAAGAACGCCAGTTGCGTGTCGTTCATGTACTCGGCTTCGGGCATGGCCATGAGTTCGTCATCGGACAGTTGCTCGGCGGGTTTCTTCTTCCATGCATCACGCAGGGCCGGGTTGACGGGTGGCAGCTTGGCGTCTGCCGCTGGAGCGGGCACAGCGGCGCTGATTGGTACATATTCTTTACGCACAGGGTCTGGCGCAGTGGTGACTAGCGCGGGCTTGCCCGGCTTAGGTGCGGGCGCGCGGCGCTCCGCAGCGGGGCGCGCGGCCGGTTGTGGCGTGGACGCAGACTTGGCGGCGGGCTTGGCGCTAGGCTTCTTGGCCGCCTCTGCAGCGGCCTTGTTCGTAACTTTTTCCACAGGACTCGATGAACTCTTCTTGGTAGCGGCGGGTTTCGCTGTTTTCTTGGCTGCTGTCGCAGCCTTGGCCGCTGGTTTGGCAGCGGGTTTGGCGGCGGGTTTGGCAGCGGGTTTGGCGGTGGGATGGAGGGCCTTTTTGGCAGCAGGCTTCTTTGCGGCAGGCTTGG
>CAYSMM010000364.1:0-703 GCA_964432095.1 uncultured Burkholderiaceae bacterium
CGCTCAAGCAGCGTAATGCTGGGTAATTACGCGCGTCGCTGACATGACCACGGTTGATTTTCACACCGGTGCGGCAGACAAACTGCTTTATGCCGCTCGCTTGCTGCGCAAGGCCTATGCCAATGGCGCGCGTGTCACCGTCACTGGCTCGCGACGTGTGCTGGAGCAGTTTGACGCACGTCTGTGGACGTTTGCGCAGCTCGACTTCGTGCCGCATGTGTTTGCCGATTCGAAGCTTGCCGGCGAAACACCCATCTTGCTGAGCGACGACCCCAAGGCTAGCCCGGTGCACGAGGTGCTGGTCAACCTGGGCGACAACGTCCCCGACGGTTTTGCGCGCTATGCTCGGCTGATCGAGCTCGTGGGGGCCGACGAGGCCGACCGCCAGGCCGGCCGCGAGCGCTACCGGCACTATCGCGATCGTGGCTATGCATTGACAGTGCATGAGGTGCCGGCTGAAAGTAACTGAGCAGGCGGCACGCATCCCGCTACACTAACTGCATCATGGTTAACGCTCCGCCTCTTGACTTAGCCCGTTTACCCACCTTAACCGAGGTGGTGGATCTGGACGCGGCGGCTTCAGAGCCGGCTGCAAGGCCTTTGCCATCGGATACGCCCATCGCTGTTCAACCGCAGCCTTTAGCCAGCGCCGCTGCTGCCCATGGGCGCGACTTTCTCCTCAAGGCTGGCGCAGCCAATCAGT
>CAYSMM010000364.1:713-2115 GCA_964432095.1 uncultured Burkholderiaceae bacterium
CGCACCGAACCTTTATCCCCTGTTTCTCCACCTGCCCCAGCCGCCGCTGCTGCAAGCGTGGCCAGCCAAGCACTCATGAGTGGTGAGGCTGGCACCGCGCCAGCCGATTCCGCGCCTGTGGCAATACCCGATTGGGTGAAAAAGGTGGTGACAGACGCAGTGGATGAGGCCATGGCCGAGGCCATGGTGTACCTGCTGCCGCACATTACCAAGCATGTGCAAAAACGGCTGGAAGATGCAGCGAAGAACCTGCCGACGAAGATCTGATTTCGATTCCCAGGCGATTTATCGGCCTGCGTGATTGTTCGAAAAAGTTTGCAGCGAAAAATTGTTCTGCGAAAAACGCCAGAGCGTTGAATTGATTCCAAATTTGTCGCAGCATGCCGTAACCTTCGCTTTGATCAACATTGGAGTAAGCAATGCGAGTGGCTGTCATCGGCGCAGGCGTCATCGGCGTGAGTACCGCGTGGTTTTTGCGGCAGCACGGGCATGAGGTAGTCGTTATCGACCGTCAGCCGGGCCCGTCGCAAGAAACCAGCTTTGCCAACGCATGCCAGATTTCAGTCAGCTACTCCGAGCCCTGGGCTACACCTGCGGCTATTCCCAAGCTGATCAAATGGCTGGGTCAGGAAGACGCGCCGCTGCTTTTTCGCCCGCGGGCAGAGTGGCAGCAATTCTGGTGGGGCACGCAATTCCTCGTCGAGTGCCTACCGCAGCGTGTGCGCCGCAACGTGGTGAATATGCTGGCCATGAGCGCCTATAGCCGTAAAACCCTGCAGCAGATACGCGCGCAGCTGGGCTTGCAGTATGACCACTTAGAGCGCGGTATCCTGCGTATTTTCAGTACGCCGCAAAGCGAGCAGGGTGCCGAGATTGCCGAGCTGATGCGCCGCTTTGGCTGCGAGCGCATGCCGCAAACGCCAAAGCAGTGCGTGCAGGTGGAGCCTGCGCTTGCGCAGTACGAGCCGCGCATCACGGGCGGTGATTTCACGCCAACCGATGAGTCCGGCGATGTGTACCTTTACACCACACGCATGGCCGGGCGTTGCGAGGCTGCCGGCGTGCAGTTCCTGTTCAATAGCCAGATCACGCACCTGCGCCACGCTGGCGGCAAGGTCACGGGCATCGAGTTCATCGGCACGCAAGGCAACTATCAAACACTCAAGGCCGACGCTTATGTACTTGCGGCTGGCAGTTACAGCGTGCAGTTGGCCAAGCAATTGGGTATCTTCCTTAACATCTACCCCACCAAGGGCTACAGCGTCACGTTGCCGGTGATCGACGAAGCGAAAGCGCCGACGGTGAGCATCACCGATGACGACTACAAGCTCGCGATGAGCCGCATCGGCAACCGTCTGCGCGTGGCCGGCACGGCCGAGCTGGCGGGCTACGACAGGTCACT
>CAYSMM010000365.1:0-2087 GCA_964432095.1 uncultured Burkholderiaceae bacterium
GCAGCCCCCGTGCCCTGTGCTTGCGCATACAGGGTAACTACCGCAAGCACGTAAGCTGCCGCTACGCGCAGGAAAGTTGGCATTGAGCGCATGGGTTGATCTGCGCTCATACGTGCACAGTCGCAGCTGTTGAGCACTGAATTGCAACCAAATCCCGCCAAGCTTGTTGCTCAGGGATTCCAGGCTTTCGTTTGCCGAAGATGAACGCAATCGTTTCGCCGTCTTCGTCGAATAACTCCAGCGATGTGACGTCACCGTCGGCCGTAGGTTTGCGTACCACCCAACTCTGCGCAATCCGGTCTTCGCGCAGATGTAAATTAAAGTCGGGATCGAGAACATTGAGCCACGTGCCCATCATCTCAATGCGTTTGACGGGCCCGGTGTGAATCTGAATACACCCCGGATTACCAACGAAAATCATGATGTCAAGCTGCTGGTCTGATGCAGCCTTGAGTACGCGGTGAGCGGCCTTGTTATCCACGGTTCGCGCAAAATCATCACCGGCCAATCGCAGCCCCTGGGTACGATGCAGCTCAAACTTCTTGAGTAGTCCGAAGAACTCGTGTGTGTCCTTCATGCTGGCCCACGCAAACCTGAAGTCATCGATATCGACTTGATCATCGGTGGCATACCTAGGCTGCTTGCGTTCTAAGGCAACTTCAAGAATTGCTGCAGTCTGATCTGCATCAGCCCAGCGTGCTGCCAGCGCCTCGAACTCCCCGGACTTTGTTGCTGGCCGCTCAAAAATCTTGTGAACGGCTTGCCCTTGCCCGTCATAGAACTGAAGCGAGCGGGTGACACCGCGTTCGCCGTGGTCTTCGACCCAGTAGCCGAGCTTCCAGTGCTGATAAAAGATACGCAGGTCGATTTGCTCACCCAGAACCAGGCCAACATGCCCGCTGGTGCTGGCGTTCAGGTAGGGCCCGGTCTTTTCATGAACCACTGACTCGTTGCGTGTGAGAGCCATGAGAGGGCCGACCACCTCCAGCGCCTTGATGAGTTGCGCAAAGTCCCCACTCAAGCGCTTCACACGTAGCGGCCCGTCAGACGCGCCGACATGTGCGTTCAATAACTGCGCCTCGGTAAGCCATAACTCGTGCGCTGCGTCACGCTGGCGCAGTCGAGTCGCGCTGCGCAGCGTGGCGTATCGCTGCCGAATATCATCAATATTCACACAGGGCGTAGCAGTGACGCCAGGATCGCTCATGTCATAGCTCCAGTCGGATTGCCGCGGAGAATGCGCGGCCGGGTTGCGTGAATGCATCCAAGTCGGTGCTGGTTGTGGCGCGGCCGATCACATCTGCCCACTGCCAATACTTCTTGTCGGTGAGGTTACGTACACCGGCAGACAACGAGAGGTTTTTGCTGACTCTCCAGAATGCATTGAGGTCGAGCGTCGTCGCCGCTGGCGGCAGAAACTGCACCTGTGGCGCAGTAAGCGGTACGGCATCGTCGGCTTTTTTCGCAAACAAATGGATAGCGCTTGCGTCAATGCCGATGTTGCCGTCCTTGCTGCGCCACCCTACCGCAGCCACGAGCTTGGCAGGTTGCACGCTGTTCAGCGGCAATCGCTGTGCGGTATTTTCTGCAGGGTTAGTCGAGAGCTGTCGAGTGTCCTTTTCTTCACCTTTGGCCTGGGCATATCCTGCCGACACCCGCAGGCCCGATTCAAAAGAGTAGCCTGCTTTGAACTCGATGCCGCTCAGGCTGACCTCCGACAGGTTCACAAACTGGAACACTGCAGGGTTTGCAGCCGTGAAGTTGCCGCTGACCTGCACCTGCTCGATAAAGTCTTTGTACTTGCCCGCGAACACTGCGGCATCGAATGTGAACCCACCCTTTGTCTTGCGCGCACCCAGTTCTATGGCGGTGTTAGTTTCGGGTTTCAGGTCAGGATTGGCGATCGTCTTGTAGAAAGACAGCTGGTTGGTGAATCCATTGTTCACCTGGTTGGGTGTAGGTGCCTTGTAACCCTTGGCGAGGTTGGCATACAGTGCAAATTCGCTCAGTTGATACACCAGCCCGAGTTTGGGTGATACGGCGCTATCTTTGCTGGCCGCTGCAACGCCCACAAATGCGCTGTTGAA
>CAYSMM010000366.1:0-2081 GCA_964432095.1 uncultured Burkholderiaceae bacterium
TCGCACTCGCGCAAGCGGTGGTGTACCTTGCCGTTGCGCCCAAGAGCAACGCCGATTACACGGCGTACAAAAGAGCGAGCGCACTCGTCAAAGAAACCGGCAGTCTTCCGGTGCCGCTGCATATTCGTAATGCACCCACGCAGTTGATGAAGCAGCTCGACTACGGCAAGGGTTACCGCTATGCGCATGACGAAGAGGGTGCGTTCGCCGCTGGTGAAACCTACCTGCCGCCGCAATTGCAAACGCGTGTTGAGCAAGATCAGCTCTACCAGCCCACACAGCACGGCCTGGAAGTCCGTATAGCCGAGAAGCTGCAACGGCTTAAAGAGCAGAACCGCGCTGCACGCCATGCAGACAAGCCCTCGAAGAGTGACTGATCTAAATCACTCTTGCCGCTGTATGACCGAACCATGCGGTGGGAGACTTCATGCGCAGGCTTAGTGCGCGAGGAGTGCACGCAAACCGTGCGCTATACCTCGCCGCACGGCAGTGTGCGCTTCATTTTGTGGCAGACCATAGCGAATGCAGCGGATGTAGATCAAATGGTGGATGCTGAGTTGGCCGTTGCGGCTGGGCGCGCAGGCAAACTCATCTGGAAGGTTTATGCGCACGACGCGCATGCCCACGATCTGCGGCAGGCCTTGCTGGCGCGTGGTTTTGTGCACGAGGAGCCATCGACGCTTTACGTGGCGCATGCAGCTACCGTGGCCCAACTCGCGGCACAGCTGCAGTGCACCCTGCAGGTTCGAGCGCTCACCCACGTAGAGCAACTCGAGGACTACCTCACCATATGGAGCGCTGTTTGGCCCGATGCAGACAACACGATGTTTGTGCGCGACTATCAACGCCTTCTGGCCGCTGCCGACCCCGGGGTGCGCTTTTGGGCTGCATACGACGGCGCTACGCCGGTCTCGGTGGGCTACATGTTCACGCCGGGCGGCAGCCCGTTCGCGTTGCTGTGCGGCGGCGCAACCGTGCCTGCCGCACGCAGCCGAGGCGCGTATCACCTCTTGCTGGCCACGCGTGCCCGGTACGCGGTCAGCGTAGGCATTGAATACCTGGCGGTTGACGCCAGCCCGGACAGCGCCGCCATCGTCAGCCGGCTTGGCTTTGAACCGCTCACTACCTTGGTCTTTTATCAGCTACGCCTACAGCCGGCTGCCTGAGTGCCATACAGATCGGCTTTGATATACCTCTAGACCGAAGTGATCTTTATACTATTATGAGTAATAAACCTTTACTGCGCACGTATAAACCAGTAATAGCAATATAGTCACTGCAGTAAAATGGATGATGCCACTTTGCAGCACTAATTGCGCCATCAACCTTTCCCTATTTTGTGCTGTCGTTCAGGCCTGACTTGGAGGTGTGTGCTGGCGGCTTGCAGGTCTACAACACGAAATGCCAGTATGTCGAAACAGCAAAAATCCAGCGCTACGATTGCTTAATTTGAGTCATACAACGCCCGTTGATTTTCCTGCACCAAGAGACACGGCTCATATAATCGCGGCCCAACGCAGTCACCGCAGTCACGAAGATGCTTGAGATGTCTTGAAGCGGTCAGCCAGTTTTTGTGCAAAGCAAGCGGGCTTGCCCGGTTGTCGGCTGCGTTGGCAACTGGCATAAGCGTTGCAACTGGCATTCAACCCTCACGCGATTGACAGCGTGAGGATCCGTAAGCAGTGACAGTCAGCGAGATAACTAGCGACATAGGCAGGAGCGGCGCGAAGCATGGATATTTTGATTCAACAAATCATCAACGGCTTGGTCCTGGGCAGCATGTATGCGCTGATCGCACTGGGCTACACGATGGTTTACGGCATCTTGAACCTCATCAACTTCGCGCATGGCGACTTGCTTATGGTGGGCGCGCTCACTGCATATTCCACCGCCACTTTTCTGCAAAAGCTTGCGCCCGGTTTGCCGGGGCCGGTGGTTCTGCTCATCAGTCTGCTGGTGGCGGCGGTGGTGTGCGCCATCGTCAACTACCTGATTGAGCGCATCGCCTACCGGCCGCTGCGTAACGCGCCGCGCCTGGCGCCGTTGATCACGGCCATCGGCATGTCCATTCTGCTGCAAAC
>CAYSMM010000367.1:0-571 GCA_964432095.1 uncultured Burkholderiaceae bacterium
GCCGTCTAGCGTGAACGTGAAGCAGAGAAAGCCGCTCTAGACATAGCGGCGGGATGATCTGTGATGAGCTGGCTGTGTCTGGTGGATCCAGGCAATAATGACCCTGCATTGCACGCGGCCAGGCCAGCACGCTACAGTCGAATCAATCAACAAACTCAACGTAGCGCTTGTTGTATGCGCAAACTTACTCTGCCGTCTGACACAACGACCCCTGTTCCCAGCCCGTGCCGCAACATCTGCACGATGGATGCCGAGCGTGGTTTGTGCAGCGGCTGCCTGCGCACGATTCACGAGATTGCCGCCTGGGGCCAGATGAGCGACACGGATAGGCGGGTGGTTTGGCGTGCAATCATCGACCGTCAATCTGCCGCCCGAGCGCCTGCAGCGAGCACTGCTGCCGCCGCTTCACGTGACATTTGACACGGCCAGTGACACATTGATCCGCTATATTGAATGCCCGGTTTGACTCATCAACAAGGAGGCTGCTCATGGGATTGATGACTTTCATCAAAGAGGCTGGCGAGAAGATTTTCGGCATCAAAGAGGCCAAAGCTGCACAGGAGGCACCCAC
>CAYSMM010000367.1:581-2072 GCA_964432095.1 uncultured Burkholderiaceae bacterium
CCTGCCCCGCTGGACGTTGCCATTGCCAACAAGGCGGCTGCAGACGCCATCATGGGCTACATGAGCACGATGAACGTGCAAGTAGATGGCTTGAGCGTAGAGGTAGACGGCGCAGCGGGCGCGGTCACGGTGAGTGGAACTGCCGCCACGCAAGAGGCCAAGGAGAAGGCGCTGCTGTGCTGCGGTAATGTAGCGGGCGTGGAGACGGTCAACGATTTGATTACCGTCAGCAGCCCCGAGCCCGAGGCACAGTTCTACACCGTCGTGAAAGGCGACACGCTGTCGAAGATCAGTAAGCAGCATTATGGCGATGCAAACCAGTACATGAAGATTTTCGAGGCCAACAAACCGATGCTGAGCCACCCGGACAAAATCTACCCCGGCCAGATGCTGCGCATCCCTGCTTAAATCAGCCTAATACTCCTTACTCTATATGCCTGTTACTGGTTTTTGCGTGACCAGTAACAGGCATTTACTTAGTAGAGTATCAATCCACTTTGGCGCCTGAGTCTCTCACTACCCTAGCCCACTTTGCAATCTCGGCCTTGATGTGCGCCGTAAATTCGGCGGGTGTGCTGCCCGATGGCGTAGCTCCTTGCGCCACGAGTTTGTCTTTCACCTCGGGCCGCGCCAGCGCCTTTGCACTTTCCTGCTGAAGTCGGCTCACGATGTCGGCCGGTGTGTCGGCCGGCGCCAGCAAGCCAAACCACGAGCTGGCTTCATAGCCCTTGAGGCTGGCCGCTTCTTCAACCGTAGGCACGTCTGGCAAGACTACCGAACGCTGACTACTCGTCACAGCCAGCGCCTTGAGCTTGCCGCTTTTGATGTGCGGCAACGCAGATGGCAGGTTGTCGAACATCAAGTCCATGTTACCCGCCAGCATGTCCTGCATCGCCGGTGCCGAGCCCCGGTAGGGAAAATGAACCATAAAGGTGCCGGTCATGGTTTTGAACAGCTCGCCTGCCAGGTGAATGGACGTGCCATTGCCGCTGGAGGCCATGTTCAGCTTACCGGGGTTGGCCTTGGCATAGGCAATCAGGTCTTTGACGTTGTTGATGCCGTATAGCTTGGCCTTGTCGGCGTTGAGCACCAATACGTTGGGCACTGCCGCCACCAGGGTGACGGGTGCAAAGTCCTTCTCGGGATCGAACGCCAGCTTGGGGTAAAGCGCCTTGTTGATTCCATGCGTGCCCACGGTGCCCATGAGCAAGGTGTAACCGTCGGGCGCGGATTTGGCCACGAGTTCAGAGCCCACATTACCACCGGCGCCGCCGCGGTTCTCGATGACGAACGGCTGATTGAGCGACTTGCTCAACTCCGCACCCAGCGCACGCGCGAGTATGTCTGTGGTACCGCCCGCAGGAAACGGCACGACGATCTTCACTGGCTTGGCGGGCCAGGCTTGCGCATGCACCACCGATGCAATAGGCATCGTGAATAGTGCTGCGCCCGTGATGCACAGCCCAGCCAGCAGCCGGCGGATCGTCTTTG
>CAYSMM010000368.1:0-2053 GCA_964432095.1 uncultured Burkholderiaceae bacterium
GCGGTGCAGCTTGCGCCGCAGGACGGCGGCACTTTGTTGAGCTATACGGTCAAAGCACAGGTGGGTGGCAAGATTGCGCAGCTCGGCCAGCGGCTCATCGACGGCGCAGCAAAATCCATGGCTGAAGATTTCTTTAGGCGTTTCGACGAAGAGCTGCGGCGCCGCTATCCGCCACCGCCAGGCGCGGCCGGGCCGGTACTCACGGCCGGTGCGGCAGATCATTCCCACCCAGCGCGTGGCGGTTCGGTGGGTTTGCCCTTGTGGGCATGGGTTGTAATTGCTACTGCGATCGTCGGCCTGGCGTTGTATCTCATTCGTTAGAAGTCAGTATGGGTAGGCAGGCGGCCGGGTGGCCAGCGTGAAGGGTAGGCGATGGAAAACCTCGATGTCATGGTGCTGCGCACGCTGCATGCTTGGCGCAGCGCGGGTAAGCGCGCATTGCTGGCCACGGTGGTGCGCACCTGGGGTTCATCGCCCAGACCCATAGGCTCCATCATGGCGCTGAGCGAAGACGGCGCGGTGGTCGGTTCGGTGTCAGGCGGTTGTATCGAAGACGATTTGATCTATCGCTTCACTCAGGCTTATGCCAAGGCCAGCACGGCTCACCAAGGCGACATGGCGCTGTCAGTCAGTGAGAACGTGATTCCCTGCGGCCCGCCCGGTTTTGTGAAGTACGGCGTGTCGGCTGACGAGGCGCACCGCTTCGGCCTGCCATGCGGCGGTACGCTGGAGCTGCTGCTGGAGTACGACCCCGACGCTGCAAGCCTGCACGAGTTGATCGCAGCTTTGCAAGGCGGCAAACTGATGCGTCGTGTCGTACGGCTGGCAGACGGGCAGGTCAGTCTGCAGGCAGCCGACGCGCCGGCCGAGTTGAGCATCACGGCCACTGAGCTGGTCAATACCTTTGGGCCGGAGTACCGCATGCTGCTCATCGGCGCGGGGCAACTGACCGAGTACCTGGCCACGATGGCTCTGTTCAGCGGCTTTGCGGTGACGGTATGCGACCCGCGCGAAGAGTATCGCGGTGCATGGTCTGTGCCTGGCGTATCGGTCACGCCGGGTATGCCCGACGAAGTGGTGCTGGAGTTCGCGCCCGACCGGCGCAGTTGCGTGATCGCGCTCACGCACGACCCCAAGCTCGACGATCTGGCCTTGCTCGAAGCGCTCAAGACCGAGGCGTTTTACGTCGGCGCGATCGGATCGCGCCGCAACAATGACGCACGGCATGCCCGCATGATCGAACACTTTGAGCAGACAGCCGAATCACTCGCCCGGCTGCGCGGGCCCATCGGCATTTACATCGGCAGCAAGACGCCGGCCGAGATTGCGGTCAGCGTCATGGCCGAATTGCTGGCGGTGAAGAACAATGTGCCGCTGCCGCGCGACATGGAAGTGGCTGCCGCGAAGAACGCCCAGGCGATTGCGCACAACCTGGCAGGCGATAGGAGTACCGCTGCGGTAGATGCACCGGTTTGCGGCGTCGGGCGATGAGCGCTGAAACGTTTTGAGTGCTAATACTGTTATGAGTAAATAGCCTTTACTGGTGTATGGTAAACCAGTAAAGGCTTTATACATCAATGAGTATCAGCCAAACTGCGATTGCTGCCCTAGTAGAGTGTGTTGGAGCCTAGCTTTGCGTGTTGAGTAGCGCGTCTTTGAGTTTGAAGTCGGCCGGCACCGGGCCGAGCCAGATGCTCATCATCGCCTGAAAGAACTCCGGCTCTTTGAACGGCTCACCTGAAGGTTTGCCGTTCACCATGATGGAGGTGCCAACGCCGGGCACGTAGTCAACGCTGAAGGTCTCACCTGGTTTGAGAAATTTCTTTTCACTGAAGATGTTGCTTACGCGGGCGAAGCTGCCGGCGAACTTGAAGAACTGGTCTTTCGGCGTGTTGTCCTCGATGCCGCGATACAGCAGCTTGCCCAGCTCGGCCGCATCGATCTCACGCAGCATCACCACATGCATGCGTTTGGCGCCAGGCGCCGCGATCAGGCTTTGCAGGTCGGTCACTTTACGGCTGGCGTACAGGCTGCCCACATACACCTTGATGAA
>CAYSMM010000369.1:0-2037 GCA_964432095.1 uncultured Burkholderiaceae bacterium
GTTCAAATAAAAACGTGAGCTGTGTGGGCAGCGCATAGCGGGCACGGTCTTGATAGAAGCGCTCAAGGAAAGGATTGTCAGCGGGTTTTTCCAGCAGCAGCTCTGCGTTCAACTCTTTGGCCAGACGCTCGGCCAGCGTGGTCTTGCCCACGCCTATGGGGCCTTCGACAGCGATGAAGCGAAACTCTTGCGGAATCATCGTGGCGCACGTCTCACTGCGACCGGAAAATGAAATACACCGCACCCACCAGGCACAACGCGGCCCACAGATAGTCGAGCTTCAGCGGCTCCTTCATGTACAACACTGTAAAGGGCACGAACACCGAAAGCGTAATCACCTCCTGCATGATTTTGAGTTGCCCAAGGTTGAATTGCGTGTAGCCAATGCGGTTGGCTGGCACTTGCAGCAGGTACTCGAACATCGCAATGCCCCAGCTGGCCAGCGCGGCCGCGTACCAAGGCTTGCTTTGCATGTCTTTGAGGTGCGCGTACCACGCAAACGTCATGAACACGTTGCTGGCCGCTAGCAGGGCGATAGTCTGTACCGGAACGGGCAGGGCAGTGAAGTTCATGCAGCAGATGGTTGCGGGCTGTACTCAGCTTTGTGCATCCATTTTATGCGGGCAACTTGCTCAGCCTCTGGCCTACAATGCCCGCAAGTAGCGCCTGCGCGCTACCCATGGCCCCAATCTGATTCTGCGGCGCGATTTCCACCAATGGCAGCAGCACGAATGCGCGCGTATGCATGCGCGGGTGCGGCACGGTGAGCGTGGGCGATTCGATACGTGCGCTGCCGTACAACAGCAAATCAAGGTCGAGCGTGCGCGGTGCGTTTTGGTAGGAGCGCTTACGGCCCGCGGCTTGCTCGATGCGCAGCAACTCAGCCAGTAGCGCGGGTGCCGTCAACGTGGTTTGAAGCTGAGCAACGGCGTTGATGAAGTCGGGCCCGGTGGCATCAACTGGTGCGCTGGTGTACAGCGCCGAGCGCTGAACGAGCTTGCAGTACGGCAGTGCGGCGAGTTCAGCCAGAGCTTGCTCAACTGCCGCGCGGGCATCGCCAAGGTTGGCTCCCAGGCCTATGAATGCGTCGGTAACTGAGCGCTGCATGACTCCGTGCTATGTTGATGTGATGCAGTTTTATATTGATACTATACGTACTGTAATGCCGTTACTGGTATCTATGTAAAGGTGCAAAGCAATATAGTCTATTGAGTATCTTCATATGAAGAAAGCCCTGCACTGGCCGGCGCATTGCCGTCGGCAGCTTTGGGCTTGCGACGGCGGCGGCGCTTTTTGGGCGACCCCTCGGCCTTGCCGGAGGCTTGTGCGTCTTGCATGAGTTGCGCGCGCTCGTCTTCACCGGCGGTTGAAAAGGCCAGCCACCAGTCGCGCAGGGCTGCATCGGCCTCGCCAGCGTCGGCACGCAGGCAAAAGAAATCGAGCGCGGCACGAAAGCGTGGACTGGCGAGTACCGTGAATGGCGCCTTGCCCACGCGGCGCTCAAAGCGCGGCTGCAGCAGCCAGATTTCGCGCATGTCGCCGGTGATGCGGCGCTGGATCGCCAGTTGCTCAGCCTGCTGCGCCAGCGCCTCGTCAGCGGCTTGATGCAGCGCCGGTATCGAATGCTCGCCCTGCGATTTGAGCCGGTTCCAGCGCTGCAGCACCTCATGCCACAACAGACATGCAAACAGGAAGCTGGGGCTGACGCCTTTGCCCTCGGCCACGCGGCGGTCGGTGTCTTGCAGCGCGAGCGTCACGAACTTCTGGCCCAGCGGCTGATCGAGAATCACGTCAAGTAGCGGCAGCAGGCCGCGATCCAGCCCCTCGGCACGCAAGGCCTTGAGTGACTCGAGCGCATGCCCGGTTTGCAGCAGTTTGATCATCTCGTCAAACAACCGTGCAGCGGGTATGTTCTTGAGCAGAGGCGCGCACTCGCGCATGGGCGCGCGGGTGTGTGGCTCTAACGCAAAGCCGGTTTTGGCAGCGAAGCGCGCGGCACGCAGAATGCGCACCGGGTCTTCGCGGTAGCGGGCCAGC
>CAYSMM010000370.1:0-2023 GCA_964432095.1 uncultured Burkholderiaceae bacterium
CCACATGACGCCAGCCAGCACGTGCAGCCAGCGCATGAAGAATATGCCCCAGGTGTGGTCGAGTTTCACGCCGCTGGTGAAGATGAAAAACAGAATCAGCAGCAGCGTAAAGCCCGCCAACACAGTGCGGCCAAGCGATTGGAAGATAACGCCCATCGTGGAAAGCTCCTCGGAATATTGTCGTTGAACGGTTATTTTACGACTGACCTACGGCACTGCGACTGTTATGGGAATTCATGAGAGACATGCAATGCGTTTGCGGCCGCGATAGGCCCGCTACAGATCGGTGCCTGATGGCTTAGCTGCGGCGATGTCCAGATCGACCTGCCCGTCGGCGAGCAGCGCTCGCACCTGCTTGAGGCCTGCGAGCTGCGCGGCGCTTCGCACGGCCTTGTCTTTACTGTCGAGCAGGACGCTGTAGCCGCGCTCCAGCGTGCGCTGCGGGCTCAAGGCATGCATCAGGCTGCTGATTCGCTCCAGCTGCTGATCGTGACGGGACAGTACCGCATGAGTACTCGCGTACAACCGGCGCGACCGCTCTTGCAGCGTCTGTGCGTGACGGCTGGGCAATGCATGCAGTGCACGGCGCAGTGCAGCTTCACGCGACTCGGCGGCGTGCGCGCGGGACAGCAGGTTGCGTTGCAGGGCATGCTGCAGGCGGCCGGCAGTTTGCTTTAAGCGCTCGCCTTCGATTTGTGCGCGGTGCTTCAAACGCTGCAAGGCAAAGCCAGCCTGATCCAGCGTCTGCTCGTCTTGCTGCAACCGCGCGTGCATGGCGCCGCGCAGGCCAAGCAAATGCGCGTTGAGCCGCGCCCGCAACTCCGCCCGCGGCGTGGCCGCCAGTTCGGCGGCGGCGGTCGGCGTGGGCGCGCGCAAGTCGGCGACGAAATCGACGATGGTGAAATCGGTCTCGTGGCCGACGCCCGAGATCACCGGTATGCCTGACGCCGCCACCGCACGTGCCAGCGCCTCGTCGTTGAAGGCCCACAAGTCTTCGAGCGAGCCGCCACCGCGCACCAGCAGCAAGGTGTCTGCATACCCGTGGCTGTTTACCGCCTCTACTGCACTCATGATATCCTGCGGTGCTTGTGTACCCTGCACAGTACAAGGGTAGACGATGATCTGCACATGTGGGGTGCGGCGCTTGAGCGCGCTGAGCACGTCGGCCAAAGCCGCGGCCTTCAGCGATGTGACCACTGCCAGCGCACGCGGCATGGGGTTGATCGGCCGCTTGCGCGCGGCGTCGAACAGCCCTTCTGCCTGCAGCCGGGCCTTGATCTGCAAAAAGCGCTCGTACAGCGCGCCCTGCCCGGCGGGGCGCATGCTTTCGACGATGAGTTGCAAGTCGCCGCGCGGCTCGTACACCGCCACCTGCGCACGCACCTGTACCAGTTGCCCGTCGCGCGGGGCGAAGTCCACATACAGGTTGCGGTTGCGAAACATCACGCAGCGCACCTGCGCGCCAGCGTCTTTGAGGCTTAAGTACCAGTGTCCGCTGGCGGCCGTGGTGAATCCGGAAATTTCGCCTTGCAGGCTCAGGGTGCCAAAGCGCGCGGACAGCGTGTCGGCGACCGCATGAACCAAGGCCGAAACCGTCCAAACCATCGTGGAGGGCGCGCCAGGTGCGGGGGGTGAAGCTGACGATTGAGTATTCATGCGCTTTCTCAGGGCAAACCTATCCACATTCCGCATCAAATCGTCATATTTCCCGAAAAACCTCGTACGAAGCACAAGATATCGTGTAAGTGCTTGATTTTGATAACCTAGCTCTCGCTCAAAAAATTAGCACTGAACCCATGAGCCTTGTTTGTTGCGGCCCTGGCCTGTGTTGCCACGAGTTGCCCACAAAACTGTCCACAAAAACTGTGGGTAACCTTGACGCCCTAGACCTTCGCATTCTTACCACAGCCCGTAACGGCCTACCGGCAAGCCTTGCCATAATCCGCGCGCAGCGTCGCCACAATTGGCGGCGCACGCGCCCGAGGAGACGTTGATTGTTTGCGATCATTCAAGCCGCCGGCTG
>CAYSMM010000371.1:0-2016 GCA_964432095.1 uncultured Burkholderiaceae bacterium
AGAAAGCATTTTGATGAGCATGCCCCCGGTGGTGAACTGGCGCTACAACTGGCAGCCAGAAGCGGGTTCACCCGAAGCGCGGCTGTACAGTCATTTCCTCTCGGCTCGCGACTGGCTTGCTTCAAACGGGTAAGTTGTACGTGCGGCATGCAGCCTGTCGATTGCAGGTGCAGTTCGTCGCATTTGCACGTGCGGCATAGCAATATGCCCTCTACACTGGCTCAGTCATTCGCTGATCCGTCAATAACCAGGAGACTTCGACTGTGGAGGTGCCGCATATGCGACCGCTGGTTGTGCTTGGGGGTACGTTCGATCCGCCGCATCGCGGGCACTTTGCATTGCTGCGTGCCGCCGCGCACGCGCTTGCGATGCGCGACGACCTGCGCTTGCTGATCGCAGCAGATCCGTGGCAGAAGCAGGGCGTGACGCCTGCACCCGTACGGCTTGAGATGCTGCAACTGGCACTGAAGGAGGAGGAGAGCGAGGAGTACTTGCCGGCTTCGATCGACACGCGCGAGCTGCAGCGCGTGCTGACTGCACCCGGCCCCACGTATGCGGTGGACTCGCTGCGCGAGCTGCGTGCCGAAAGAGGGGCAGACATCCCCATCGTGTTTGTCATCGGCTGGGACCAATGGCTCAAGTTCGACAGTTGGCACGAGTGGCAGCACATCAATGAGTTGGCGCACCTGTGCATCGCGCCGCGCCCCAATGCGTTTGGCAAACCGAGTGAGGTGCTTGCGCGCTGGGCTGAGTTCCGCTTTGCCAGCGAGCATGCGCTGCGTGAGCAGCCAGCGGGTTTGCTGTATCAATTACCGATGTTCGATCAAGCCGTATCGTCCACGCAGTTGCGGGCCGACCTGCGCTCGGGTCGTCACGCTATTGCTGCACCTTGGCTGCATGCAGCGGTGCTGCGTTATATTCAGCAGCATCATTTGTACGAACACACATAGCACGCGCATGGACATCCGCAAACTGCAACATCACATTGTTGACGCGCTCGAAGACGTGAAGGCGCAAGACATACAAGTATTTGATACCACTCAACTCACGTCGCTGTTCGACCGCGTTGTCCTCGCCAGCGGCACCAGCAACCGGCAAACCCGTGCGCTGGCCAACAGCGTGCGCGAGAAGGTCAAGGAGTCGGGCGGCAGTATCGGCAGCGTCGAGGGCGAAGACACCGGCGAGTGGGTGCTGGTGGACTGCGGCGACGCGATCGTGCACGTCATGCAGCCGGCGATACGTCAGTACTACCGTCTGGAGGAAATCTGGGGCGGTAAGCCGGTGGATGTCAAGCGTGAGTACAAAGCATTTGTTGCAGAGGGCAGCCCTGAAAAGCCCAGCCGCAAGGCGCCGAAGCGCAAGACGTTGAAGACAACCGAAGCGAAAGAGCTCGCGACGGCAGTCAAGCCAACGGCAAAGAAAGCTGCTGCGAAAAAAGCTCCTGCCAAAAAGGCCACTGGCAGTCCGGCGGCCAAAACCGCTGTGGCAAAGAGGGCGCCAGCAAAGGCTGCTGCTGCAAAGTCAGCGGCTAAGCCTGCCTCCAAGTCGCCCGGTAAATCACCTGCCAAAGGGGTTGCGAAGAACACGGCTGGCACTATGCCGAAGAAGACAGCCAGCAAATCGACTGCAGCCAAACGGCCTGCCACGAGGAAGGCGCATTAGCTGAAATCCTTGATACTACTGTTTGTATAGAGCTTTTACTGGCATACGATAAATTATAAAGCATTATATACAATATACAGTATATATGTTGTCTTGATGCAATGCAGTTTTGCTATGCCCTCCGCGATGTCGCAGCGTTGGTGGTTCGGCTCTTTCCGAGTTCGGCTAACACCGCATGTAGCTAGGCGATGCGCCCGAGCAGCAGATACTCCATCAGCGCCTTTTGCACGTGCATGCGGTTTAGGCTGCGGCATAACAAGCGCTGCGCGCAGTTGTTAGCCTTCACCGAAACCGCATGCAGCTAGGCGATGCGCCCGAGCAGCAGATACTCCATCAGCGCCTTTTGCACGTGCA
>CAYSMM010000372.1:0-1993 GCA_964432095.1 uncultured Burkholderiaceae bacterium
CCGAGGAGGGCCAGGCCGAATGCTTTCGCAAGATGCTGCTGGCGATGAGCCGTGACGTGCGTGTGATTCTCGTCAAGCTGGCAGACCGGCTGCACAACATGCAAACTCTAGACGGGCTGCCCGCGCACAAGCGCACGCGGATTGCGCGCGAGACACTTGAGATTTACGCGCAGATTGCGCACCGGCTGGGCCTGAATCAAACCTACCGCGAACTGCAAGACCTGGCCTTTCGCCACCTGCACCCAACGCGCTATGCGGTGCTGTCGCGTGCCGTCAAGGCCGCGCGCGGCAACCGGCGCGAACTGGTGCACAAGATCGAGGCCGCACTAAAGGCGGCGTTTGCACGCGAGCATATATCGGTGCAGGTGTTCGGCCGGGAGAAGACGCTGTACTCCATCTACCGCAAGATGCGCGAAAAGCAGCTTTCGTTTGGTGAGGTACTGGACATTTACGGCTTTCGCCTGGTGGTCGACGACCTACTGGACTGCTACAAGGCGCTCGGCATCCTGCATCAGCTTTACCGGCCAATCTCGGACAAGTTCAAGGACTACATCGCTATCCCCAAAACCAACGGCTATCAGTCGCTGCACACCACGCTGCAGGGGCCATATGGCACGCCGGTGGAGTTTCAGGTGCGTACGCCGGCAATGCACCATCTGGCCGAAAGCGGTATTGCAGCACACTGGCTGTACAAGGCCAAGGACGCACAAAAAGACTCCGCCAGCCAGGCGCAAACCGCGGCCGCGGCTATGCTGCAAAGCCTGCTGGAGATTGCAGGCGAGTCGCGAGACCCCAACGAGTTTTTCGAGCATGTGAAAGTGGGCCTGGCGTCCGAAGCGGTTTATGTGTTCACGCCCAAGGGCGAGATCGTTGCGCTGCCGCGGGCGGCGACCGCACTCGATTTCGCGTATGCGATTCACAGCGATGTGGGCCACCGCTGCATTGCTGCCACCGTCAATGGTGAGCCGGTGCCGTTGAAGTCGGAGCTTTCTAGCGGTGACACCGTCAGCATAGAGACCGGACCGCAGCCGCGGCCCAACCCGGACTGGCTCAATTTCGTCAAAACTGCACGCGCGCGCACCGCCATACGGCAGTTTTTGCGTACAAGCAGCGAAGCCGATTCGCGCGCGCTCGGCCAAAAGCTGCTGGCGCAAGCGCTGCAAACCGTGGGAGTGCAACTGGCCGAGTTGAGCAGCGAAGACTGGGACGCGCTGTTCAAACTCACGTCCGACAAGTCCCGTGAAGAGCTGTATGCCGACATCGGCGTGGGTAAACGTGCCGCACCCATACTCGCGTCGCACGTGGTCGCGCATCGCGCTGCTATCTCTGCCGGCGTGCTCACCGCCATGCACACGGTGTCGCCGCTATCGGCCGTAGTGCTCGATGGCAGCGAAGGGGCCTCGGTGAAGTACGCGCCCTGCTGCCACCCGATTCCGGGCGACGCCATCATCGGCTTCATGGGTAAGGGCGAGGGGCTGACGGTACACACCAGCGACTGCGCAGCCGCACGCCGCATGTTTGGCCGCAGCCCCGAGGCGTGGATCGACCTGCAATGGTCCGACGAAGTCGGCCGCCCGTTTGACGTGCCGCTGGTGGTACGCGTGGACAACCAAAAAGGGGCGCTGGCGCGCGTGTCCAGCGCCATCAGCTCGGCCGACGCCGACATCGTCAATGTATCGATGGCTGAAACGCGAAACGAACGCACGACAGAGCTGCAGTTTTTGCTGAACGTGCGCGACCGCGATCATTTGGCCGAAGTTTTCCGCCGCCTGCACAACACACCCATCGTGCTGCACGCGTGGCGACAAAAGCCCCATGACTAGTCATGACACCTATTGAGCAAGCATCTCGCCGGATGGCATATATTCACATATACTCCACATGCTAAATCTCCGATTCTGATATATAACTCCCAGAATACGCATCGAACTAGGTGGAGTATCAGAATTTCACTGATCATCAAATTAACCGCCTGCGGGGTAACTGATCTCCA
>CAYSMM010000373.1:0-1983 GCA_964432095.1 uncultured Burkholderiaceae bacterium
CACCTCGATCTTGGTGCCCTTGAGCGCGGCGGTCGTCTCGCGGCAGTCGAAGCGCGTGGGGTAGTTGACGAAGTTGAGAATATCGTCGGGCAGCCCCAGATCTTTCATGATGGCATTCTTCACGCGACGCACCGGCGTGAGCGACATCAAGCTCTTCTTGACGCCGCGCGGGATGAAGCCGAGCAGCGCGGCGTTGACGTACAGGCTCATGGTTGGTGCGTGGCCTGCCTTGGAGAAGGTGTTGAGGATGTCGCCTACACGCTTGGGCTCCGGGTCCACCAGGTGGAAGCACTTACCCCCTATGTCCTTTTTGTGGCTGATGTGGTCTATGGCGTTGACCACGAAATCCACCGGCACCAGGTTCACCCGGCCGCCTTCCAGGCCGATCATCGGGAACCACGGTGGCAGCAGTTGCCGCGTGCGCTGAATCAGCTTGAAAAAATAGTAAGGCCCGTCGATCTTGTCCATCTCGCCGGTCTGACTGTCGCCCACCACCAGCGCCGGGCGGTACACCGTCCATGGCAGCTTGCACTCTTTGCGCACGATTTTTTCGCTCTCGTGCTTGGTCATGAAATACGGATGATCCAGCCCCTCGGCCTCGTCAAACATATCCTCGCGGAACACGCCTTCGTACATGCCCGCGGCCGCGATGGACGACACATGGTGAAAATGTCCGGCGCCCATCGCCTGCGCAAGCTGCACCACATGCTTGGTGCCGTCGATGTTCACCGCCACCTGGCTTTCTTCGTCGGCCGACAGGTCGTAAACCGCTGCCAGGTGATGAAAATGCTCAATGCCCTTGGCCTTGAGCGTCTTGATGTCGGCTGCCGAGACGCCGCAGTTCTTTTGCGTCAAATCGCCGAAGACGGGCACGGCATGCTTGGCGTCGGCGCCCCAATACTCCATCAGCCCGGCTACCTTGCTCTCGCTTTCTTTGCGCAGCAGAAAGTACACCGTCGTGCCACGACGCTCCAGAAGTTTTTTGACGAGACGTTTGCCGATGAAGCCGGTAGCGCCAGTGACGAAATACTGCATGCGCGATCTCCGTAAGCTTGTTGTCTTGGGATGGCCGACTATTTCCCAATCGCCGCCGTTTGGCAACTAGGGGCAACTCCCGGCTGAGCAGCCGTAAGCATCACAGAACGATCAAGTACGCTACACACTATGCAGTACACAGCTTTATATGGTTTTATATACATATTTTATAGCTAATTACTATTAATAGTATGCACTCCAATGGATGGGGCTTCATAGCCGTGGCCGCGGTAGCCAGGCAATGGCGTAGAGCGCCTGCACTAGCCAATTAGGGTGAAGTCTCCATGCTTTGCGCCTACAGTGTGCCCAACGGCAACGCAGTGTGGCCGACAACGACTCTCAGGAGAGCACCATGGTTAAGAAGCTAAAAGCAATGGCTAACAAACAAGCCGCCGGCCAAAACAACCTGGCTGACGCCGTGAAAGATTCCGCTCAACAAATCTGGCTCGCGGGCCTGGCTGCGTTCAACCGTGCCCAAGCCGAAGGCGGCAAAGTGTTCGAGACGCTCGTGAAAGAAGGCACCGCGTTGCAAAAGAAAACCCAAGCCATCGCCGAAGATCGTGTCTCTGAAGCCACCAGCCGCATGACCGCCGTTGCTGAAGGCATCACCAGCCGCGCCGGTCAGCAATGGGACAAGCTCGAAGGCATCTTCGAAGAGCGCGTTGCCAAGGCCCTGAACAAGCTCGGCGTGCCGACCCGCAAAGACATCGAAAGCCTGCTCAAGCGCGTGGAAGAGCTGAACAAGAACGTTCAAGCCATGTCGGGCGCCAAGGCCAAGGCCGCCACCAAAACCGCTGCAAACGGGGTCCGCAAGCCCGCCGCCAAGCGTGCTGCTGCCCGCGCCGCCAGGTAATACCGCAAGAAACGCAGCAGCATGAACGTGCTGCGTTTCCCGTAAAGATTGTCTCCTCCATACCTCTTACGAGGTTTGAGTTATTGGCTGTAGTT
>CAYSMM010000374.1:0-1967 GCA_964432095.1 uncultured Burkholderiaceae bacterium
TGTGATGCTGGCAGGGAAGTGCGAGAGATCGTTCACTCACCCGTGGCACGCAACTGGCGTTACATGGGGTGAGCGCGGTTGCAATATTGAAGTTCCAAGCCTGGCCCGCTGACATATGGCGCGGGTTGCAACGCTCCTTGGTATTTCGATTTTAGCGCATATGCAGCACAAGTGCGCTATTTCCCTGCGCCATTGAGCACCAACCGCTGATTCAGCCAGTGAAGGATGTCGCGCCACATGCGGTCTTGCTCGAACTCGCTGGGCAGATTCAGCGCATGCGGCAGCTCCAGCGTAACGACAGGCACACCGCGATGCACACCGCTGTAATTACCGAGTGAGCCCGGGTACACGCCCACTTGATCCAGATACAGCCGCCCGATACGTCTGGGTGCGGGCGCGGGGCCGTCGAAGTCGAGCACACCCAGCGGCGCATGCACGCTCACGATCGCGTGCGGTTTGAACACATCGAGCTGCTGGTGCAGCCAGCGGGATTCCGGCTCGGACAGCGGCTTGGGGCCAGGGTAGCGACGTGGGTCGCGGTTGACTTGTTTTTCCCAGTAATGCTTCGCTTTGGTCTGCCAGTCTGGAGTGGGGAAGTTGCGGTTGAGGTCTACACCATTGGCATTGGTACGCTGCGCGGTATTGGAAAAAAAACCGTCGGGATTGAGCAGCGGCACCAGCTTCCACTCAAAGCGCCCAGCCTCGGGCTCGCTCAGGCGGCGCAGCCAGCGAAAGCTGATCTCGATTGCTGTCAGCTCATCGCCATGAATACCCCCGATCAGCAGCACACGGATGGGTGCACCACTGCGCTGGGAGGCAGCGCGTACATACTCAAAGATCGGGACACCTTGCACTGACGTCGCACCGCTCGCCTTGAGGCCCGCATCGACGCAATCGCCGGCGGGCAAGCGCGGCAGCCGTTTGCGCACCTGTGCGCAGAATTGCGTCAGTGACGGCTCAGTCAACCTTTGTAGTGGTGCTGGACGAGCTATTGATTGGGCTTTTACTCCGTCTTGTATACTGCTTTTGCTGGCTGCTAGTACTTTATCGTGACAGCATAGAGTAATGAGTATTAACCACGCTAGAGCTGTGCCCTGCTTTGCGATATGCCAGCCCCGCATCATTTGAATGCACTGATGTCAGCGCTCAGATGCCGGCTGCTGCACGTAGCGCCGCAGCCTTGTCCGTGCGCTCCCACGAAAACTCGGGCTCATCGCGGCCGAAGTGGCCATAGGCCGCAGTCTTGCCGTAGATGGGACGCAGCAAGTCGAGCATTTGGATGATGCCTTTGGGGCGCAAGTCGAAATGCTCGTTAACGAGTTGCGCGATCTTCGCGTCGGGAATGACGCCGGTGCCCTCGGTGTACACCGTCACGTTCATGGGCTTGGCCACTCCGATGGCGTAGGCCACCTGAATCTGGC
This sequence comes from uncultured Burkholderiaceae bacterium, assembly GCA_964432095.1. Classification (GTDB taxonomy): domain Bacteria; phylum Pseudomonadota; class Gammaproteobacteria; order Burkholderiales; family Burkholderiaceae_C; genus CAYSMM01. The sequence continues at coordinate 1,422 of CAYSMM010000374.1, forward strand.
ACTGGCGTGCGAGACCGGCCGCGACGATGTTCTTGGCCACGTAGCGCGCGGCATAGGCTGCTGAGCGGTCGACCTTGGTGGGGTCTTTACCGCTGAATGCGCCACCCCCGTGCGGGCACGCCCCGCCGTAGGTGTCCACGATGATCTTGCGGCCGGTGAGGCCGCAGTCGCCCTGCGGGCCACCGATAACGAATCGACCCGTGGGATTGATGAGATATTTGGTGTCGGCTGTCAGCCATTCTTTGGGCAATACGGGCTTGATGATTTCTTCGCGCACGGCCTCATAAAACTCAGGCTTCATTTTGTCGCCCAAGCTCATCTCGGGTGCATGCTGGGTGGACAGCACCACGGTATCAATGCTGTGCGGCCTGCCGTTCACATAGCGCAAGGTCACCTGGCTCTTGGCGTCAGGTCGCAAGTAAGGCATGCGGCCGTCCTTGCGCAGTTGTGCCTGACGCTCCACCAGACGGTGCGCATAATAAATGGGCGCAGGCATCAGCTCGGGCGTCTCGTCGCAGGCGTAGCCGAACATCAGGCCCTGGTCGC
>CAYSMM010000375.1:0-1960 GCA_964432095.1 uncultured Burkholderiaceae bacterium
TCGACGCGAACCGAAGCGCGCCGCAGCGCGTTGCTGAAGCTGGCCGTGCAAGGCCCGCCACCAGGGTTGATTGCCTATCAAAGCGGCACGCCGGTGGGCTGGGTGACGCTCGGCCCGCGCAGCGATTTCGTGCGGCTGGCCAAATCACCGGTCATGAAGCCGGTGGACGACAAACCCGTGTGGAGCATCGTGTGCTTCGTGGTGCCCTCGCAGTATCGCGGCCAAGGCGTGGCGCATGCGTTGTTGAAGGGTGCAATCACGTTCGCCAGGCAAAACGGCGCCAAACTTGTGGAGGGCTACCCTATCGACAAGCCCGGGCGATCGGTGGATAGTTTCATCTGGCACGGCGTCAAGTCGATGTTCGATGCTGCTGGGTTTGGCGAGGTTGCACGGCGCAAACCGCTGCGCCCGGTGATGAGGCTGCTGCTCGCCAAGCCTTGAGCTTTTCCTTCGGCGCGTTGCGCAAGTGTGTTGAATCCAGACATGAATCTACACAGGGCCGGCATGCGTACACCCGTAAACCACAGGTACGTACGTCCATGCCGCAACACTCTCCCCCTTTGATTGCCGACGCCTCTGCCGAGCATGCACGCATGCTGGCTGCGCTGCTGGAGCGCGTGGCCGGTGGTGAGCAGGCCGCGCTCAAGGTGCTGTACGACCTTTCGGCCGCCAAGCTCTACGGCGTGGCCATGCGCATCGTGCGCAACAGCGAGTGGGCCGAGGACGTCCTGCAAGACACCTATTTGCAGATCTGGCGCAACGCGGGCGACTACCGCGCCAGTCTGGCTGCACCGCTCACCTGGATGGCCGTGATCGTGCGCAGCCGCGCGCTCGACTTCCTGCGCCGCCGCAGTGCCGAGCGGTTGAACGATGCCGAAGAATTCAACGACGAACTGCATGACGGCCATGGCGGCGAGCCCGACCCGAGCGAGCTTGTGCTGGCCGGGCAGGAGGCGCGTGCCCTCAACGACTGCCTGAGCCGGCTGGAGGCTAGGCAGCGCGAGGTGGTGGTGCTCGCCTATCTGCGCGACCTGTCGCACAGCGAGCTGGCCGATCAACTCAAACTGCCACTGGGCACCGTCAAAACCTGGATACGCCGCGGGCTGGAGCGTCTGCGCGGCTGCCTGCAATCCAAAGAAGGCGGCGGTTTGGCGCTATGACGTACACGCCTGAGTTGATTGACACCCTCGCTGCTGCCTACGCGCTGGGCACACTCAAGGGCGGTGCGCGCCGCAGGTTTGAGGCGCTCGCACGCACCCGCGCAGACGTGCGCAGCGCCGCGCAACGCTGGCAGGCGCGCCTGGCCAGCATTGCATTGCTACAGCCGGGCCTGCAGCCCAGCGCGCAAGTGTGGACGCGCGTGCACAACCTGGTGCAAGCCGAAATAGAGATGCGCCAACTCGCAGCGCAGCGTGAGCGCATACAACAACCGCAAACCCGAGCGGATGCAGAGCAAGCGTCTGCAGGCTCACGCCTGCTGCGCTGGTGGCGCGGCGGCGCCATTGCGGGCGTGGTGGCCAGCGTCATACTGCTGGCCGTGGCGCTGCGTTTGAATCATCAACTGCAAACGCAACCGGCGGTGCAATACGTGGCCGTGTTGAGCGACGACAAATCGGCCGCCAGCATGCTGGTGACCTTTGACCCGAAATCGCGCCAGCTCACGCTGCAGCGCGTCGGCAGCTTCACCGAGAGCGAAAACCAGTCGCTGCAACTATGGGCGCTGCCCGAAGGCCGCGGCCCGCAATCACTGGGTGTGCTGCCGCGCGACCGCGTCATCAAACTCACCGCTGCGCAAGACGTAAAGGCCGTGCCCCTGCTCGCCGTGAGCCTGGAGGCTAAGGGCGGATCGCCCAACCCCAACGCACCCACCGGCCCCGTGATCTTCAAAGGCCAGGTGATCCAGCGGCAGTTGTAGCGGGCTTGCTAGCTAGCTCGGTGGCCAGGATTGCAATTCAAGCTG
>CAYSMM010000376.1:0-1956 GCA_964432095.1 uncultured Burkholderiaceae bacterium
CCGCTCCGGCTCCTGCCGCTCCGGTGAGCGAGAAAGTCACGTTCGCTGCTGACGCGTTCTTTGACGTCAACAAGGCCGTGCTCAAGCCCGAAGGTATTGCCAAGCTGGACGATCTGGCCAGCAAGGTTAAGGGTATCAACCTAGAAGTCATCATCGCCGTGGGTCACACTGACTCTGACGGCTCTGATGCTTTCAACCAGAAGCTGTCTGTGCGCCGCGCTGAGGCTGTGAAGGCTCACCTCGTGAGCAAGGGCATCGAAGCCAACCGCGTGTACACCGAAGGTAAGGGCGAGAAGCAACCCGCCGCCGACAACAAGACGAAAGAAGGCAAAGCCAAGAACCGTCGTGTTGAGGTGGAGGTGGTGGGTACACGTACCCGTCGTTAATCACTGTCTTTGTGATGCAAAGGCCCCGCTACGGCGGGGCTTTTGTTTGGTTACGAGTAAAACTCTCATGTCTTGACAGAGCACATCCTGCATTGGGGTTGCATCTTGCATTGCATGCGGGGCCCTGCTCCGCCCCCCCGCAGTCGCCCCGTACCCGCCGTTAATCACTGTTTTTGTGATGCAAAAGCCCCGCTTCAGCGGGGCTTTTGTTTTGTGCTTCCCACAGATGACACAATCGCAGATATGAGCAGCACCCTGAACGCAGACCCGGCCGAGCTGGCCAAGTTTTCCGCCCTCGCCCACCGCTGGTGGGATCCGAATTCTGAATTTCGCCCGTTGCACCAGATCAACCCGCTGCGGCTGGAGTGGATTGACGCATTGGCTGCGATTCAGGGCAAGCGCGTGCTCGATGTAGGCTGCGGCGGCGGCATACTGGCCGAGGCGATGGCTGTCAAGGGTGCCCGCGTAAAGGGCATTGACCTGGCCGACAAGCCGCTGAAGGTGGCGATGCTACATGCGATGGAATCCAAAGTGGAGGTGGACTATGAGGCCATTGCCACCGAGGCCTTGGCCGAGCGCGAGCCGGCTAGCTTCGACGTGATCACCTGCATGGAGATGCTGGAGCATGTGCCTGACCCCGACGCCGTGGTGCGCGCCTGCGTTGCGCTGGCCAAGCCCGGTGGCTGGTTGTTCTTCTCGACGATCAACCGCAACCCCAAGAGCTTTTTGTTCGCAATCGTAGGCGCGGAGTACGTGCTGAATCTGCTGCCCAAGGGCACGCACGAGTACGCCAAGTTCATCAAACCCTCCGAGCTACTGCGTAGCGCACGGGCTTGCGGACTGGAGACGGTGGCACTCAAGGGCCTGCAATACAACCCGCTGACGCAGCGTTACTGGCTCAATCAGGACACGAGCGTCAATTACATGGTCGCGCTGCGCAAGCCGGCATGATGGCAGCGATGAAAACCCCTCAAGCGATTTTTTTTGACTTTGACGGTACCTTGGCCGACACCGCCCCCGACTTGGCCGGCACCGCCAACGATATGCGCACCGCGCGCGGACTTGAACCCTTGCCCTATGAGTCGCTACGCCCGTATGCCTCGGCCGGGGCGCGCGGGCTGGTAGGTGCGGCATTCGCACTTGAGCCCGGGCACAGTGATTATGAATCGCACAAAACCGAGTTCTTGCAGCGCTACGAGCTGCGAATGACACGTGAGACGACCGTATTTGACGAGGTGTACGAGTTACTCTCCGCACTTGAGGCTCGCGGGCTGCTATGGGGCATCGTCACCAACAAGGTCAGCCGCTTCACCATCCCTATCGTCAAGCATCTCAACTTGCACCAGCGCGCGGCAGCAGTGGTCAGCGGCGACACCACGCCGCACGCCAAGCCGCACCCCGCGCCGCTGCTCAAGGCAGCCGAGGACGCCGACGTGGCCCCCGTGCAATGCTGGTATGTGGGTGATGATTTGCGCGACATTCAGGCCGCACGCGCCGCCAGCATGGCCGCTGTGGCTGCGGCTTACGGTTATTGCGGCAACAGTGATGTTGCCCGCTGGCAGGCCGACCG
>CAYSMM010000377.1:0-1954 GCA_964432095.1 uncultured Burkholderiaceae bacterium
CGCATCACCGGCTTCTTTATCGCGATTTGGCCGAGCCGCTCACGCTGTTTGGACCTCAAGCAGCGAATTCTCAAACCCGTAGGTTTTGGGCTTATGCGCATTCGGCCGACGCAAGCCTGCTGTCAGACGAAGACGTGGCTCTGTACTCGACGTTGATGACCCAATCGCAGTCTGCAATCGCGGCCGACGTGCTGGCGCTGTATCCTGACTTTTCTAGGTGTAGATGCGTGTTGGACGTGGGCGGAGGGGAGGGTGAGTTTGTCATTCAACTCGCCAAGAGGTATCCGTCGCTGTCGCTAATGCACTTCGACTTACCTGCAGTGTCGCAGCGTGCTCGAAACCGCGTGAATACGTCCGGGCTAGGCGAGCGCGTCAGCATTCACGCGGGTAACTTCCTAGCCGGTGATTTGCCCCGTGGAGCCGACACCATCACGCTGGTGCGCATAGCGCATGATCACGACGATGCCGCGCTGATAACGCTATTGCAGGCAGTATATGACGCCTTGCCCAGTGCTGGCAGACTGCTGATTGCCGAGCCGTTATCAGGCATTGCAAGAAAGGCCCGAATTGCAGATGCGTACTTCGGCATGTTCTTCGCAGCGATGGGGCAGGGCCGTACCCGTTCCGGTGATGACATTCGGCGTCTTTGCCGCCAGGTAGGCTTTAAGCGAATAAGGGTTATCCCTGGAAATCAAACTTTGATGACCAGTTTGCTGGTTGCGCATAAATGAGTTGTCAGCTTCTATTGACAACTTATTTTGTAGTACTAAGATGACGTTAAGCGTGATTGGTATGCAGCTTGTGCCGCACGCAATAGTGTTTGAAATTGATAACTTCAGGCTGCGGAGACAAGGCATGCACACGATGGCAGTCGTTCTCGACAAGCCCAAGCGGATTCGATTCGATCGCTTGGCTTTGGTCGAGCCCAAGCCTGAGGATGTGGTTGTGCAGATTTCCTACAGCGGTCTCAGTTCTGGCACTGAGCGCAAGCTGTGGGACGGCACGATGCCTGATTTCCCTGGAATGGGCTATCCGCTGGTACCAGGCTACGAGTCGATCGGCCAGGTTGTTGCGGCAGGCGCTGACTCTGGTTTAACCGAGGGTGACAGTGTGTTTGTACCTGGCGCTCGCTGCTACCAAGAGGCGCACGGGTTGTTCGGCGGAGCTGCAGCTACGCTTATAGTGCCTGGTGTACGAGCCCTTAAAATACAAAGTAAAGCCGGCAAAGAATATATACTCCTTGCACTAGCGGCAACTGCATTGCATGCATTGCATGGCTTGAGCAGTGGCAGCCGTCTGCTGATCGTTGGGCACGGCGTGCTGGGTAGGCTTGTGGCACGAATCGCAGTGCTCAAAGGTCTGTCCCCGGTTGTCTGGGAGCGAAACGGCAAACGGCTGGATGGCGGCGTTGGTTATCACGTCATTCATCCGGAAGACGATGAAGGCGGCAATTACTCGCTCGTGTGCGACGTAAGCGGCGACAGCAGTTTATTCGACAGACTGATCTCACGGCTGTGCCCGGGTGGTGAGTTGATCCTAGCGGGTTTCTATGGCGAGCGCGTTTCTTTTGGTTTCACGCCGGCTTTCATGCGTGAGCTACGTCTGCGAATCGCCGCACAGTGGCAGCCCAAAGAACTGCAACAGGTGCAGGAGTGGGTAGCAGATGGATCACTCAGTTTGGCCGGTCTGATTACTCATACTTTTCCAGCAGAACAGGCAAGTGATGCATACATCACCGCGTTTACTTCATCTGACTGTCTGAAGATGGTTCTTGACTGGAGACAATACTCATGACGAATGAGTTCGCCAACTCTCCGGCCATTCAGAGCAAGCCGATTCAGTTTTTGATGCGTGAGCAACTGCGTGCAGAGGCTGCGCGCGAGCCAGAGCCTGCGGCGTCTGGGCCGGTGACGAAACAAACGCAGATCATCGCTATTTACGGCAAGGGCGGCAT
>CAYSMM010000378.1:0-1950 GCA_964432095.1 uncultured Burkholderiaceae bacterium
GAAACAATGCCGGCGATGGAGTCGAGCTCTTGCAGATTACCGCTGTAGCTGAGGTTGAGGAAGGGCGCCTCCAAACCGTCGTCCAGCGCCTGCGCAGCGCGCTTGAACAACTCGTCGCATGCCTGCGCATGCGAGCGTGCCTTGGCCACCACGGTTTGCTGCCCACGTTGAACAGTAATCACAGGCATGAGCTTGAGCCAGCGCGCAGCCAGTGTGCCGAATGCACCGTTGATGTTTTCACCTTTGGCTTTGGCACGCGCATGCATGTAGGCCCAGTCGCGCGGCGCAACCAGGCACACCGTGCGCGGGATGATGGCCTCAAGCCGCGAGCGTATGGTGGTTTGCGAGCGCGCCATCGACATCATGCGCAGCACCTCTTGCACCTGTACACCGTAGCCGCTGAACAGGTTTTGGCTGTCGTAGCATTCGGTGAGCAGGGGGCCCTTGAGGCCAATGGCGTTACGCACCGGCATGGAGCTGGCGATGACACGGGACGCGGCGTCAAATGCGCGCTCAAACATGGGGCTGTGCGTGCGCGCCGGGAACAGCCCGAACGCATGGTCGAAGTCTGTAGCGACGTGACGCAAGACGAAGTCTGAAATCTCTTCCGTCTTTAACGGCAGTGAGCGGTTTGACACGGCATGCTGTGCATCCAGCCGTGTGTCGTTGAACTGCCGCGTGGTGCTTGCGTCGCGCTGATCGATGAGGGTCTGGCCACCTGCGAGCACGCGCACCGGGACGACGCGCAACAATGGGTCCAGCAGTGCCTGGTGCGGCAGCTCTGCCGATGCATCGACCATCAATCCGTTACGCAGTGTCATGCGGCAGTGTCATCTATAAAAATAGTTTGTATGCCGGGTTGGCGGTTTCGTCGGTGCAAGGATACCCAAGCGTGTGCAGAAACTGCTCGAAGGATTTGCGCTCGTTCTTGGGAACCTGCAAGCCTACGAGGATGCGGCCGTAGTCCGCACCTTGATTGCGGTAATGAAACAGACTGATGTTCCAGCCCGGGCTCATGCTGTCGAGAAAGCGCATCAGCGCGCCCGGCCGCTCCGGGAAGTTGAAGCGGTAGAGCATCTCATCTTTCGCCAGTGCACTGCGGCCACCAACCAGGTGGCGGATATGCGTTTTGGCCAGTTCGTCGTGTGTGAGGTCCAGCGTGCGAAAGCCGTGCTTGTCGAACACTGCTGCGATACGTGCGCTCTCGCCGCGCTCTTTGATTTGAATGCCCACAAAGATGTGGGCCTCGCGTGCATCGCTGATGCGGTAGTTGAACTCGGTCACGTTACGTGGCCCCACCAGCTTGCAGAAGCGCCGGAAGCTGCCGCGCTCCTCAGGCAGGGTGACGGCGAACAGGGCCTCGCGCGCTTCGCCCACCTCGGCGCGCTCGGCCACGAAGCGCAGGCGGTCGAAGTTCATGTTGGCACCGCAGGTAATGGCCACGAAGGTCTGGCCCTTGCACTTGTGCTGTTCCACGTATTGCTTGATCGCAGCCACCGGCATGGCGCCTGCGGGCTCAAGAATGCTGCGCGTGTCCGCGAATACATCCTTGATGGCGGCGCACACAGCGTCGGTATCCACGACGACGTAGTCGTCCACCAGCACGCGGGTGAGCCGGAACGTCTCCTTGCCCACTTGCTTGACGGCGGTGCCGTCGGCGAACAGGCCCACGTCGGTGAGCGTCACTCGCTTGCCCGCCCGCACGCTTTGCAGCATCGCGTCACTGTCGGCCATCTGCACACCGATCACACGCACCTCGGGCCGCACCGCCTTGATGTAGGCTGCCACGCCACTGATGAGGCCACCCCCGCCGATGGCGACGAACACCGCGTCGAGTGACCCTTGATGCTGCCGCAAAATCTCCATGCCCACCGTGCCCTGGCCCGCGATCACGTCGGGGTCGTCAAACGGATGCACGAACGTCAGTCCGTGTTGTCTTTGCAAGACGCT
>CAYSMM010000379.1:0-1902 GCA_964432095.1 uncultured Burkholderiaceae bacterium
TGGAATATCGCGGCTACGACTCTTGCGGCGTGGCCGTCAACGACGCGGGCGTGCTCAAGCGGGCGCGCAGCACCGCGCGTGTAGCCGAGCTGGACGCGCAAGTCGCCGAGGCGAGCTTCAGCGGCATGACCGGCATTGCGCATACCCGCTGGGCTACACACGGCGCGCCGGTGGTACACAACGCGCACCCGCATTTTTCGCGCGACCGTATCGCGCTGGTGCACAACGGCATCATCGAAAATCACGACGAGCTGCGCACCGAACTCAAGGCCAAAGGCTATGAGTTCGCTAGCCAAACCGACACCGAGGTGATCGCGCATCTCATCCATCAGCTCTATGACGGCGACTTGTTCGAGGCCGTGAAGGCCGCGACGAAGCGCCTGCATGGCGCGTATGCGATTGCAGTGATTTGCCGCGACGAGCCGCATCGTGTGGTGGGTGCGCGCGCCGGCTCGCCGCTGGTGCTGGGCGTGGGCAAGGGCGAGAACTTCCTGGCCAGCGATGCCATGGCGCTAGCCGGAGTGACCGATCAGATCATTTATCTCGAAGAAGGCGACATCGTCGACGTGCAACTCGGCAAGCACTGGGTCGTCGATGCGCAGCACAAACCCGCGCTGCGCGAGGTGAAAACCGTACATGCGCACACCGGCGCGGCGGAGCTCGGCCCCTACCGCCACTACATGCAAAAAGAGATATTCGAGCAGCCACGCGCGATTGCCGACACGCTCGAAGGCATAGAGGGTATCACAGCCGATGTGTTTGGCGATACCGCGCACAGCGTGTTCAACAGCATCGACCGCGTGCTCGTTCTGGCCTGCGGTACCAGTTATTACGCTGGGTGCACCGCCAAGTATTGGCTGGAAAGCATTGCGCAGATACCAGCAAGCGTGGAGATTGCCTCGGAGTATCGCTACCGCGACAGCGTGCCCGACCCGCGCACGCTGGTCGTCACCATCTCGCAAAGTGGCGAAACGGCCGACACGCTCGCTGCACTCAAGCATGCGCGCAGTCTGGGCATGCAGCACACACTGACCATTTGCAACGTGGCCACCAGCGCCATGGTGCGCGAATGTAAGCTGGCTTACATCACGCGCGCAGGCGTCGAGGTGGGTGTGGCGTCCACAAAAGCCTTCACGACTCAGTTGGCTGCCTTGTTCCTGCTGACACTCGCACTGGCCAAGGTAAAGGGGCGCTTGAGCGTGGCCAGCGAAGCCGCGCACCTCAAGGCCATGCGCCACCTGCCCGCGGCGCTGCAAGCCGTGCTGGCGCTGGAGGTGCAAGTCATTGCGTGGGCCAGCGAATTTGCACGCAAAGAAAATGCGCTGTTCCTGGGCCGCGGCCTGCACTACCCGGTGGCGCTGGAGGGTGCGCTCAAGCTCAAGGAGATCAGCTACATCCATGCTGAGGCTTACCCCGCAGGTGAGCTGAAGCACGGGCCGCTGGCGCTCGTCACCGACGCCATGCCGGTGGTCACGGTTGCGCCCAATGACGCGCTGCTCGAAAAACTCAAAAGCAACATGCAAGAGGTGCGGGCGCGAGGGGGGCAATTGTTCGTGCTGGCTGATGCCGACACCCATATCGAATCCGAGCCCGGTATCAACGTCATCCGCATGCCCGAGCATTACGGCGCGCTGTCACCCGTGCTGCACACCTTGCCGCTGCAACTGCTGGCGTATCACACGGCGTGCGCCCGAGGCACGGATGTGGACAAGCCCAGAAATCTCGCAAAGAGTGTCACGGTCGAATGACCGTGACACGCGAGATTTCTGGGCTTGCGTCGTACGCTAACTTTGCGCAGCAAAGTTAAGCCGCAACGCGGCGGCGGGAGACACAAGCGGCGCAACCTGGCAAAGAGTGTCACGGTCGAATGACCGTGACACGCGAGATTTCTGGGCTTGCGTC
>CAYSMM010000380.1:0-1885 GCA_964432095.1 uncultured Burkholderiaceae bacterium
AAGGATTGCTCAGCCTGATGCAGATGGCCAAGACGAACGCCGCGCTCACCAAGCTCAGCAAGGCCGGCCTGCCCTTCATCAGCGTGCTGACCGACCCCACTATGGGCGGCGTGTCTGCAAGCTTCGCTTTCATGGGCGACGTAGTGATCGCCGAGCCCAACGCCCTGATTGGTTTTGCCGGCCCGCGTGTGATCGAGAACACCGTCCGCGAGAAGTTGCCCGACGGCTTTCAGCGAGCGGAGTTTCTGATGAAAAAGGGCGGCTTGGACATGATCGTCGATCGCCGCCAATTGCGCGACGAAATTGCTCAGGTGATTGCGTTGTTGCAAAAGCAGCCGAGCGACGCGATGAGCTGACCTAACCGCTCGCCAAACTTGTTCAGCGACTACTCGGCTCAGCGCAGCCAGCTTGCCTGCAGGTCGTTTAGCACGATCAGTGCGATTTGCAGAGCGACCACCAGCACCAGCGGCGATAAATCAAAGCCGCCAACGGTCGGAATTAATCGGCGTATGGGCTTGAGCAGCGGGCCGACGATCGCGTCGAGCACATAGCCCAGCGGGTTGTCTGAGCGCACCCACGACAAGATGACGTACACGATCAGCAGCATCATCACGCCGCCCACTGCCAGCCGTATCAAGCCAAACAGCGCCAGCATCACGACTGACGCGATCGCGGCTGTAGGCTGCTGCGCTGCGATGCTGGCGCTACTCAGGCTCACAAAGCCCCACAGCGAGCCGTACTGCAACACTTGAAGCACGAAGGCCGCGACGAGGCTGGCAGTGTCCCAGCGGCCGAGGCTGGGCAGCATGCGGCGCAGCGGAATCACCAGCCAGTCGGTGATGGCTATGACGAACTGGCCCACAGGGTTGCGAAACGGCGCCTTGAGCCGCTGCATCCAAAGCCGCAACAGGCAGGCACCGGCCAGCATGCCGAATGTCACTTCGAGCAGCAGCGAAACGATCTGGTATCCCATGTCAATTACTGCTGGGCCCGCGCGTGGCGTGGCTCAGTTCGCGCAATTCGATTGGATGCAAGCGTAGCACGGCGATATGCGTCGCATGGCTGTGTGGGCAGAGCACCGTACCCCATATGTGCCCGACGCCCAGTTGAATCAGCAATGAGTAATTAATACTGTAATGAGTAATATGCCGCTACTGCAAATATGCATTCCAGTAACGGCATATTAGAGTGCTGAGTATTTAGGTCGAGATGATACTTGTGAGCGCGCGTCGCGCTCCCGCAACGCTCTTGAAACCCCTGCTCACACATCGCACAGGCGCCGTCGCGCATTGCCAACTCATGCCAAGAATTGCTGCAAGAACTTAATCGCTAGCGTGGACATCTGAGGTTTGAAAGGAGTAGATTGAATTCAGCGATGTGACGGTATGACGAGAGGGTAATATGAACAGCAACAAACACGTCCGCTCAGTCTTGGCTTTGCTTTTGCCCGCTTTGGCGCTAGGGCTGCCGGTGATAGCCGCTGCGCAGCAGCTCACTGTGCCCACGCAAGTCGATGCGTTGTCCACGTCTGTACCGCTCCGCCTGCAAGCGGGTTTGAACCCGCTGAACCCGCTCAACCTGCCGATTGCCGGATCATTCAAGCAAGGATCTCTGATGCCCGGGCGTTTGGGTTACGGCCTGGAGTTGTCTCAAAGCCGCTCGCCCGGTGACCCGGTCGCACGCCCCGAGTTTGGCGGCTACCTCAGTTACCAACTCGTGCCGAATTTTCTGACGGCCAAGAGCGCCGTTCGCTATGGTCAAACGGCGGGGCGTGAAGGCTTGAAGATGGACTTGGGGCTGGGTGCAAGTTATGCGCTTGGGCGCAGCACGCTACTGGGCGCTAGCCTCACCACCAGTATTGCCAGCCCGGCAATGCCGGCGGACG
>CAYSMM010000381.1:0-1881 GCA_964432095.1 uncultured Burkholderiaceae bacterium
GCGTGCGGCAGGGCGGTGGCGATGAGAGCATGAAGGTGAGTATTGGCATCAAGCCGGTTTGAGTTGTGCGGACGCGTTACAGCGAGGCTCAGCCAATCACGCGGCTGGCTCTCAGTGCAGCGAGCTGCTCAGGCGCCAGTGACAGCACCGACCGTAGCACCTCGTCGGTCTGTTCGCCCAGCAGCGGCGGGGCGGTATCTGCATGCAAGCCATGACCCGCCATCACCAACGGGCTGCGCACCATGGGTACGCGGCCCGACAACGGATGCGGCAGATCGAACACCAAGCCGCGTGCCTGCACTTGCGGGTTGTCCAGCGCTTCGGCAAGGGTGTTGATAGGGCCGCAAGGCACACCTGCGGCGTCGAGCAGATCGATCCACTCGCCCTTGGTGCGCAGCTTCACGCGCGTTGCGAGCAAAGGGATCAGCGCCTCGCGGTTGCGCACGCGCGCCGGGTTGGTGGCAAACCGCTCATCGTCGGCCAGCTCAGCGCAACCGGCTGCCTCGCAGAATTTGCGGAACTGCCCGTCGTTACCCACAGCGATGATCACAAACCCGTTTGCGGCCTCAAACACCTGATACGGCACCAGGTTTTGATGTGCATTGCCCGCGCGCACCGGCACACTGCCGCTGGTCAGGTAGTTGAGGTTCATGTTGGCCAGTGAGCTCACCATGACGTCGAGCAGGGCCATATCGATGTACTGCCCCTTACCGCTTGTGTGTCGCTGCTCGAGCGCGCCGAGTATGCCCACGCAGGCGTAAAGCCCCGTCAGGATGTCGCTGACGGCCACGCCAGCCTTTTGCGGCTGTGAGCCTAGCGTGCCTTCTTTTTCGCCGGTGATGCTCATGAAGCCGCTCAAGCCCTGAATCACATAGTCGTAGCCGGCACGGTGTGCATATGGCCCCTGTTGACCAAAGCCCGTGATGCTGCAGTACACCAGCCGCGGGTTGATGGCCGCAAGCGTTGCAGAGTCGAGCCCGTACCTGGCGAGCTGGCCTACCTTGAAGTTCTCAACCAGTACGTCGCACTTGCGCGCAAGCTCGCGCACCAGTGCCTGACCGTCGGCATGCGCGATATCGATGCACACGCTTTTTTTGCCGCGATTGCACGCCAGGTAATACGCAGCCTCCCCGGTACTTTCGCCCTGTTCATTCTTGAGGTAGGGCGGGCCCCAGGTGCGTGTATCGTCGCCACTGCCTGGCCGCTCGATCTTGATGACCTCGGCACCCATGTCGGCCAGTAGCTGCGTGCACCAAGGCCCTGCGAGGATGCGCGACAAATCCAGAACGCGAAGGCCTGTCAGCGGCTTGATGCTCATGGCATTATGTTCATGGCATTACTTCGCGGGCTCTGCCGCAGAGGCCGCCGGTGCAGCGCCTGCCGGTGCGCTGGAAGGTGTGCTGGCCGCCTCCACAGGAGCCGATGCGGGTACAGACACCGCAGTTGCAGGCGCGGGCATGGCAGCGGGGGCCGAAACCGGCGCCAATGTGCGCCGCGCAGCTTCAACCTCGCGTGCCAGATCGATCACGCTCATGGCGTAGTAAGACGAACGGTTGTAGCGCGTGATCACATAGAAGTTGCGTGTGCCTACGGAAAGGTCGCTGCGCAAATCGCCGTTCTGCAGCTCGATGACGGCAAACTTCTCGCCTGCAGGCATGCCCTCTTTTAATTCCACGCCGTTGTCGAGCAGATCCTTGGTGGTGAAAGTGGGCACGATGTCGGGCTCGAGCAGTTTTTGCAGGTTGGCGCGGTCAAAGCCTGCCATGAGCGAGGGGGGCAGGCCGCGTACCCAGCCGTAGTCGGCCAGATATTTTGCGACTGAGCCAATGGCATCTGCCGCGTTTGCGCTCAGGTCGATGTGCTTGTCGCCGTCAATGTCCA
>CAYSMM010000382.1:0-1861 GCA_964432095.1 uncultured Burkholderiaceae bacterium
TCAACAATTAGTCAACCATCATGCTGCTCGCGTCGGATACGCATCTCAACCAGCAAAGCTATTACGAGGCCAGCGTCACGCGCGCGCCAATCCGTGAAGCTTTGCGAGGCGATGTACAGGCCGACGTGGTAGTGATCGGTGCGGGCTACGCTGGCTTGAGTGCCGCGCTGGAGCTGGCGCAGCGCGGCTACAGCGTGGTGGTGCTGGAGGCTGGGCGTATCGGCCAAGGAGCTTCAGGCCGTAATGGCGGCCAGACGATCGTGGGTTATGCCTGCGGGCAGGCGGTGTTTGAGCGGCAACTGGGCATGGCCGATGCCAAGCACGCATGGCAAATGTCGCTGGAGGCGATCCGCCTGATCGACGAGCGTATCGCAACATACAAGATCGACTGCGACCGAGTGCATGGCTATCTGTACGTGGCCGACAGCCCGCGTAAGGCGCGTGCACTGGCCGCGGACATGCGAGAGTCACTGGATAAATACGGTTTTGTATGCGACTTCGTGACCGGCACCGACGTGCGCAAGTTCATCGACAGCCCGCGCTACTACGCTGCGGCCTACGACACCGTCTCAGGACATCTACACCCATTGAAGTATTGCCTTGGTATTGCCAAGGCATGTGCAGGAACAGGCATACACATCCATGAGTATTCACGGGTTACTACGCTAGAGCGTGGCGCAACCGTGGTGGCGCGAACCGCGCAGGGCAGCGTGCGTGCGAAGTTCGCCGTACTGGCCGGTAATGTGTATTTGCCTGAACTGGGAGACGCGCTTGCACCCGAGATCAGCGGCCGCATCATGCCCGTGGGCACCTACATTGCTGCTACCGAGCCGCTCAAACTCACACAATGTCGTGAACTCATTCCTAGCAACGCCGCGGTGTGCGATAACAACTTCGTGCTGGACTACTTTCGCTTCAGTGCCGATCATCGCCTGCTGTTTGGTGGCCGTGTGAGCTACACCACACTCACGCCGCCCAACCTCATGGCCACCATGCACGCGCGAATGTTGCGCGTGTTCCCGCAACTGCAAGGGGTGGAGATGCAGTCGCTATGGGGCGGCTTTGTGGACATCACGCAAAACCGTGCGCCCGACTTTGGCCGCATAGGCAGCAATGTCTATTACCTGCAGGGTTTCAGTGGCCACGGCGTGGCACTCACGCAGCTTGCCGGCAGACTCGTCGCTGAGGCCGTTGCGGGCCATGCGGAGCGCTTTGACGTATTCGCACGCTTGAGGCATCACCGTTTCATTGGCGGCAAATGGCTACGTATGCCCAGCCTGGCGCTGGCGATGCTGTTCTTCCAACTGCGTGATTTCTTATAAGGGTTGTACAAATAGCAAATTGCGCGCGAGTCGTATACGACTTGTGTTGATGATAAGTAATACAACTCCATAGGTGGGCGAATGACTAGCGTAACGATTTGCAGATCTCTGCTGCGTGCACTCTCTTTCATGGCTGTGCTGTTAGCGCTGGCAACATCGGTACATTCCCAAGAGCGCGCCATCACCAAAGAGGTTGTGGTGCCTGCGAGCCAGCAGCAGGTGTTGGGAGCATGGACGACCCGGCAAGGCATCGAGAGCTTTTTTGCGCCTGAGGCGGTGATAGATGCCAAGCCGGGCGGCGCGTTTCACATTCACCTCAATCCCTATGCTGACAAGGGCATGAAGGGACTGATGACGTGCGCTTCATGACGGTGCAAGTGCTGCGAATGTTCAGTTTTGATTAGCGTCAAGAATTGTACGTTCGTACTCGATTCATGAAGCGTTTCTTTTCATAGTCAGCACGACTTGCGCCAGCCTGGTACCACGTTGCTTGATAGCTAGGATAGGCGCGTATAGATAGCCGATCACAAGTACGCTCT
>CAYSMM010000383.1:0-1855 GCA_964432095.1 uncultured Burkholderiaceae bacterium
CCGCACCTTCTCCACCTCCTCCGCCTCGGAGCTACGCAGCATCTCGCGCCGCTCACTGCGCCTCGGGCAGCAGCGCGATGCCCACCGCCTCGCGGATGCGATTTTCAATCTCAAATGCAAGTTCGGGGTTCTCCTTCAAGAACTCGCGCGTGTTGTCCTTGCCCTGGCCGATCTTTTCGCCGTTGTAGGCGTACCAGGCGCCTGACTTGTCTATGATTTTGTGCAGAACGCCCAGGTCGATGATCTCGCCTTCGCGGCTGATGCCCTGGCCGTAGAGAATATCGAAGTCGGCCTGCTTGAACGGCGGCGCAACCTTGTTCTTGACCACCTTCACCTTGGTCTCGTTACCGATAACCTCTTCGCCTTTCTTGATACTGCCTACCCTGCGAATGTCTATCCGAACGGAGGCATAAAATTTCAATGCATTACCCCCAGTCGTCGTTTCGGGACTGCCAAACATCACGCCGATCTTCATGCGGATCTGGTTGATGAACACCACCATGCAGTTGGTTTTTTTGATGGTGGCCGTGAGCTTGCGCAGCGCCTGGCTCATCAGCCGCGCCTGCAGGCCCGGAAGGCTGTCGCCCATCTCGCCTTCCAGCTCGGCCTTGGGCGTGAGCGCGGCGACGGAGTCGATAACGATCAAGTCGACGCTGCCCGAGCGCACCAGCGCGTCGACGATCTCCAGCGCCTGCTCGCCAGTGTCGGGTTGACTGATCAGCATGTCTTGCAGATTTACGCCCAGCTTTTGCGCGTATTGCACATCCAGCGCATGCTCGGCGTCGATGAACGCGCATACGCCGCCTTGCTTTTGCATCTCGGCAATCACTTGCAGAGTGAGCGTGGTTTTGCCCGATGATTCCGGGCCGTAGATTTCCACCACCCGGCCGCGCGGCAGGCCGCCCACGCCCAGCGCGATGTCCAGGCCCAACGAGCCGGTAGACACGACTTGCACCTCTTCGATTTGCTCGCCATCGGCCAGCTTCATGATGGAGCCTTTGCCGAACTGTTTTTCAATCTGCGCCAGCGCCGCTTGCAGGGCCTTGGCCTTTTCTGTGTTCAACTCTTTGACGGGTGCATCCATGACTAAATCCTTATTTGATTGCGATTAGCGCGTAAGTGTGCGGTTGCTTAATTTCTGTGTGCCTGCATATGGGCTGCATGCATGTCCAGTACTGTATTCATCCAGTACTTACTTTACAATCGCTTTTTAAGTCAAGTTGCTTGACTATTTAAGATGCTTTTGAAACCCTCCAAACCCCACCCCGCAGCGCCTTCCTCGGCCGCCGATAGCTGGCGGCTCACCCACATGGGCCGGTTGATGGGTGGCGCACTGCGGCGCTTTGACGAGCGGGTGCTGCAACTGATGGCCGCCAATGTGGAGCTACCGCTGTCACTGGCCAATGTTGCGCGGCGCGCACAGGTGACAGCGGCGCAAATCCACCTGACGCGGCATCTGGACGTGCAGGGCAACCGCATCACCACGCTGGCCGAGCGCGCCGGCATGACCAAGCAGGCCATGAAGCTGCTGGTGGACCAATGCGAGGCCTGGGGGCTGGTGGAGCGCAGCGCTGACGGCCGTGACGGGCGCGCAAAAATCGTGCGCTTCACCGCCACCGGGCGGTTGTGGCTGGAAGCGTTTCGCCTGGCCGTGGCGCAAGCCGAAAGTGAAATGCGCGACGAAGTGGGGGCGGAGGTGGCTGCGGTGTTGTCCATCGGCCTCGAAATCTACGCACAAGGCCTGAGGCTGGAGAGCCGGAAAGTCCCTAGAATTTCTTAGGGAGATGCGCCGCGCCAGCGGTTGCCCAACAACGAGGAAGTACCGTGCACATTCTGATTGCCGAAGACGACCAAG
>CAYSMM010000384.1:0-1841 GCA_964432095.1 uncultured Burkholderiaceae bacterium
CGCTTTCGCCAATGCAAACACGGTGCAGGAGCTTGATGCGCTTGAGCGTGCAGTGCCGCGCTAGGGTCAATCTACAATCGCCGCATGAAGCTCGACGAAGTCATCTCATGCGTCTCGGGGTATGACCCCGATGCGCTACCCGTGAGCAAGGCGCGCGAAGTCATCGCGCAGTTTGTCAAGCCCGTCGCGGATGTTGAGAGGCTTGCAGTACGCGCAGCCCTCAGTCGTGTGCTGGCGCACGACTTGATCAGCCCCATTGACGTGCCTGCACATGACAACTCCGCCATGGATGGCTTTGCGCTGCGCGGCAGTGAACTCAACCCTCAAGGTGATACGCAGCTTGTGGTGGCCGGCACGTCTTATGCAGGGGCTGCAGGCGTAACACGCGCAGCCCATGCAAGCGGTATGAAGCCCGGGCAGTGCGTACGCATCATGACAGGCGCGGTGATGCCTGAGGGTTGTGACACCGTAGTGCCGCAGGAGTTTTGCCGCGTCGATGGCGAGATAGTCACGATTCCCGCTGGCGCAGTGAGCAGCGGCGACAACCGCAGACTGAAAGGTGAGGATTTGAGCGCCGGTCAGCCTGCCCTCGCCGCTGGCAAGCGATTGACCCCTGCGGATCTAGGCTTGATCGCATCACTGGGCTTGGCCGAAGTCTCGGTACGCCGCAAGCTGCGAGTGGCATTCTTCTCCACCGGAAACGAATTGCGCTCGGTGGGTGAGCCGCTGGACGAAGGCTGCGTATACGACAGTAACCGCTACACCCTGTTTGGCATGCTGAGCCGCTTGGGCTGTGAAGTGCTCGACATGGGTGTGGTGTGTGATGAGCCCGCGTCACTGGAGGCAGCCCTGCGCAGCGCATGTGTGAGCGCAGATGCCATCATCACCAGTGGCGGCGTCAGTGTGGGCGAGGCCGACTTCACCAAGCAACTGATGGCGCAGCTGGGTGACGTGGCGTTCTGGAAGATCGCGATGCGACCCGGTCGGCCCATGGCCTTTGGCGGTATCTCCAGTGGCGGTAAACGCGCTGTGCTGTTCGGCCTGCCGGGCAACCCTGTGTCCGTGATGGTGACGTTTTATCACTTCGTGCGTGACGCGCTCATGTTGATGCAGGGCGCGCAACCGGCACCGCAACTTTATCTGCGAGCCCGGTCAAACACCGCCATGCGCAAGAAGCCCGGTCGTACAGAGTATCAACGCGGCATCGTGGCCCCGTCGGCTGCGGGCGGATATGAGGTTTCGATTGCTGGCAACCAGGGCAGCGGCATTTTGCGCAGCATGAGTCTGGCCAACTGCTTTGTCGTACTTCATCACGAGCAAGGTAACGTGAATGCCGGCGATGAGGTCGATGTCTTGCCATTCGACGGGCTGATTTGAGGGAGCTGATTTGATTGATTTCAAACCGACATTCATTCAGGCGTGGATGCTGCTCGCCGTGGCTATTTTGTTTGAAGTGTGCGGCACCACCTACATGAAGCTGTCAGACGGTTTGCAACGCCTTGGCCCCAGCGTCATCATGTTCAGTTGCTACGCCGTCGCCTTTTCGCTCAATACCTTGGTCGTGCGCACGCTGGATTTGAGCGTCACTTACGCGGTATGGTCGGGCGTGGGCACAGCGCTGACCGCGGTGATTGGCATCTACTACTTCAAAGAGCCAGCAACTGCACTCAAGCTAGTGAGTCTGGGGCTGATCGTGATTGGTGTCATCGGCCTGCATGGTGCGTCCGCCGCGTCGTCGGCCAAGCCTGCCTAGTCATCTATCTAGGATTATTTCTATACTGCCATTTGTATACGCCGATCATTTATATATATCTTCCAGTAAATTGTATTTACTAAGCGCA
>CAYSMM010000385.1:0-1799 GCA_964432095.1 uncultured Burkholderiaceae bacterium
AGATGCGCTGGATTCTGTGGCCACCAAGCTTGTGTGGGCGGCGGTGGCCATGGCGATGATCGGCAGCTTCGTGCGCTGGGCCGAAAGCTACATGATCGGCCCCGATATCGGCCACATGCCAGTCAGCAATTTATACGAGGTGTTCGTGCTGTTTAGCTGGATGACGGCGCTGTTCTACCTGTATTACGAAGACCGCTACCAAACCCGCTCGCTTGGCGCGTTCGTCATGCTCGTCATCAGCGCGGCCGTAGGCTTTTTGCTGTGGTACAGCCTGGACAGGCAGGCGCATGAAATTCAACCGCTGGTGCCTGCGCTCAAAAGCTGGTGGATGAAGTTGCATGTGCCCGCCAACTTCGTGGGTTATGGCACCTTCGCCATTGCGGCCATGGTGGCCTATGCCTACCTGCTCAAAATGAACGTCGGTGCGCAAAGCAGGGCGCGTCTCGTGGCGATGTGGTTCGGGGGCTTCTTCCTGTTCATGATCTTTCTAGGGCCGGTGGCGCTGCGCGGCAAAAGCATCACCACCGACTACATGGCCTACCCCTTCATTGCATCGGCCCTTGCGGTGGCGTTTGTCATGCTGCGCGAGCGCATCAGTGCGCGGCTGCCGAGTTTTGATGTGCTCGACGACGTGATGTACAAAGCCATCGCCATTGGCTTTGCGTTCTTCACTATCGCCACCGTGCTGGGTGCGCTGTGGGCTGCAGAGGCCTGGGGCGGCTACTGGAGCTGGGACCCCAAGGAAACCTGGGCGCTCATCGTGTGGCTCAACTATGCGGCATGGCTGCACATGCGGCTGATGAAGGGCCTGCGCGGCCAGGTGTCAGCGTGGTGGGCCCTCGCCGGCATCGGCGTGACCACCTTTGCTTTTCTGGGTGTCAATATGTTCCTGTCGGGGTTGCACAGCTATGGGGCGCTGTAGGCCGCTGCCAGTCGGTTTTTATTTACTCGGCCAGGCTCGCTGGCGAGTCTATCGATCTCTGGTTCAGCGGCACATACGGTTGCTGCCGCAGTGTCTTCAGCATGAAATTGATCTCGCGCAAATAGTCTGGACGCCCGTAGTTGTCTGGTGCAGTCACATTGCGGATTCCGTAAAGTCCCATCGTGGGTACCGTCACGGTCCAAGTCTCCGCGATGGGTTGCGGCTCTTGTCCTAGCCGGGTGATTCGCTCATCCACGCCTATTTCGGCATAAAACTCGGCTTGTAGCCGTTGTAGACGTATCAAGTCTGTCGCCTTTGCACTGATCACGTTAAGCCGGTCTTGTTGCTGCACGCTAAGACTACCCAGTCTTGCTGCTTGGGTTAGCGACTCAAACTCGTGCACTATAGCCCGGTAGTCGTGCTGCAGGGCACTACCGTGCCACGCAACCACGCTGCCTGCATGAATACGCTTTCGATGCCCAGCAGTGAAAAGGTAGTTAGCACAACTACTAATGCAAAGCCCGTTGACCTCAACATCGATCTTGTTACGGTGTATCCACTGCCCGAGCACGATTGCCCAATCGATCTTGCCGCCCGAAGAGTTGAGCATCACAGTTTTGACTGGTGTAGCAGAGCCTGCTGCAGCCTGAATGAACGCCTCAACAGAAGATTGCGTGATGGGTTCAGAGAAAGTGGCAACAGAGCCGTTGATAGAGATGGCTGCGGCGACAAGCAGGGCTGTAGACATATTCTGTGTACTTTAGCTATCCCTAAGCCGAGCTCATGCTAGGTCTTGGAGTTGCCCGATATGTGATCAGTGTCACATATCGGGCAGCTCTCGCGCTTAAATTGCGCTATTCGAACTGTTGAAGTTACC
>CAYSMM010000386.1:0-269 GCA_964432095.1 uncultured Burkholderiaceae bacterium
CCCGGCGCCGAGGGCGAGTCGATGGACAAAATTTCATCGTCGATCTTCGCGTAGGTGAAGATGCCCGCAATCTGGTTGCCCGTGCGCTTCAAACCGTTCTTGAGCTTGGAGAAAAAACCCTCTCTATCGGGCTGGCGTAGTTGCTCGACAGCCTTGCCGATGTCCTCTGTCGCGGGGCGCGATGCAGGGTTCACGATCTCGTCGGAAAGCTCGATCAACTCATGCGGCTCCAAGTCTGCGATGGCAGGTGGCAGCGTGGGCGGTGCGGG
>CAYSMM010000386.1:279-1788 GCA_964432095.1 uncultured Burkholderiaceae bacterium
TTCGCGCTCGTATTCCGTAAGGCGCGACGGCTGCAAGGCCGTAGTGGGCAGGCTGTCCGCGAACTCGGCTGGCGCTACGTCAGCCGGCGTGATGATGACCTGCAGTCCGCTGAGCGTGTCCTCATCTACGGCGCCATCAGCAGCAGTTGCCCCAGGCACACTACGCGTGGGCGGCGTGTCTTCGGGACGGTCTTTCTTCTTGAACCAGCGAAACATGGACATGGTGCATCATTATTACCGCATGACCCAAAAGCAATCCAGCCCTACACGCAACGCGCTTGCCGAGGTACGTATCATTGGCGGGCATTGGAAGCGCACGCCGCTGCGCGTGGTCCCGGCGGCTGGTCTGCGGCCTACGCCCAACCGCGTACGCGAGACGCTGTTCAATTGGCTCAAGCAGGATCTCTCCGGCTGGCATGTGCTCGACCTGTGCGCGGGCACGGGTGCTCTGGGCCTGGAGGCGGCGTCACGCAATGCTGGCCATGTACTGATGCTGGAGAGCCATGCGCTGGCTGCGCGCGAGATCGCGCGTGTCATCGCCAGGCTGGGTGCCAGCGCGCAATGCCGTGTAGAGCAAACAGACGCAATGCGTGTCTTGCCCACACTGCCGCAAGCCCACTATGACCTGGCGTTTCTCGATCCCCCGTTTGACGCGGGCCTGCACGTGCCTTTGGCCAAGGCCTGCCAAGCGGTGCTCAAGCCCGGCGGCTGGTTGTATGTCGAAGCACCCAGCAGCGAGGCGATTACCGCGGTACAGGCGCTGGGCTATCGCGCATATCGCCAGTCGCAAGCAGGTGCGGTATCGTTCGCATTGCTTTGCAAGGATCAGTCTGAAAACACAACATATGCGAGGCCCGCATGACGATTGCGATTTATCCCGGTACGTTCGACCCGCTCACCAAGGGGCACGAGGACTTGGTGCGACGTGCGGCCAAACTGTTCGACCATCTCGTGCTGGCTGTTGCTGCCGGGCATCACAAGAACGCGATCTTCTCGCTCGACGAGCGCCTGGCGATGGCGCGCGAGGTGCTGGCACCATACGAGAATGTGGAGATTGTCAGCTTTACCGGCTTGCTGCGCGATTTCGTGGTGCAGCGCGGCGCGCACGTGGTGGTGCGCGGCCTGCGCGCTGTGAGCGACTTTGAGTATGAGTTCCAGATGGCTGGCATGAACCGCCAGTTGATGCCTGATGTCGAGACGATTTTCTTGACGCCGAGCGATCAATATCAGTTTGTATCCGGCACATTCGTCAGGGAAATTGCCATGCTGGGTGGCGATGTCAGCAAGTTTGTGGCGCAATCGGTGCATGAGCGACTGAAAGCCAAGCGGGCTGAGCGAGAGCAAAAGTAGAAAACGCTGAATAAGTGGCTGCGCGGGCGCAATGCGGCGTCACAGCCCATTCGGAATCCTCACTTACTCACATGTAAGCTCCGGTTCCTCGTGGGCCCCGCTCCTTGCCTTGCGCCCGCTCGCCAGACTTCCTCAGCGTTTCCTTAGTCTTTTTTAGTG
>CAYSMM010000387.1:0-1785 GCA_964432095.1 uncultured Burkholderiaceae bacterium
GCCTGCGCTTTGCCATCCGCGAAGGCGGCCGCACCGTGGGCGCCGGCGTGGTGGCCAAAATTATCGAGTAAGGCAGCGTTTATTGCCTGTTACTCTGTGATGTATACGCCAATCACTGCTCTTAAATAGAGCAGAAATTGCAGAGTAGAGCTGGTAGTATCTAGGAAATCGAGTCAATTCACTCAACGCTGACGCCCGGTTGTAAACCGGGTTGAAGGCAACGCTCTTTGGAGAAAGTCATGCAAAGCCAGAAAATCCGCATCCGCTTGAAGGCGTTTGACTACAAGCTGATCGACCAGTCGGCCGCTGAAATCGTGGACACCGCCAAGCGCACCGGCGCCATCGTCAAGGGCCCGGTTCCGCTGCCCACGCGCTTGTCCAAGTTCAACCTGCTGCGTTCGCCGCACGTGAACAAAAGCTCGCGCGACCAGATGGAAATCCGCACCCACCAGCGCCTGATGGACATCGTTGACCCCACTGACAAAACCGTGGACGCGTTGATGAAGCTCGATCTGCCGGCCGGTGTAGACGTCGAGATCAAGCTGCAGTAATTGCCGAGGCTCGGCCGGGGTGGTTTAGGCGTGTGCCTCCAGCCGCGTAGCGGGTGCAGGCTTGCGTCGAAACCCGAGGCCCGTTAAAATATTTGGTTTCGGCAAACGGATCGCGTCGTAAACACCGTATTGCCATAATTTAGGCCCGGCCAATTGAAGCCGGGATGGAGAGAACAATGAGTTCCAATGCTTTGGGCTTGGTAGGCCGCAAAGTTGGGATGATGCGCATCTTCACGGATGACGGGGATTCAGTGCCCGTGACCGTGTTGGACGTATCGAACAACCGCGTCACCCAAATCAAAACTGCCGACACCGATGGCTACTCAGCCGTTCAGGTGGCTTTTGGCAGCCGCCGCGCATCGCGCGTCAGCAAGGCCGTCAAGGGTCACTACGCCAAAGCCGCTGTCGAGGCGGGCGAAGTCCTCAAGGAATTCCGCGTTGCTGCAGACGTAGCCTCAGGCTTTCAGCCGGGCGCCGCTGTGCCTGCAACCATTTTCAAGACCGGCCAACTCGTGGACGTGCAAGGCGTGTCCATCGGTAAAGGCTTTGCCGGCACCATCAAGCGTCACAACTTCAGCTCGCAGCGCGCCAGCCACGGCAACAGCCGTTCGCACAACGTGCCGGGCTCCATCTCCATGGCGCAGGATCCGGGCCGCGTATTTCCGGGTAAGCGCATGTCTGGCCACATGGGCGACGTGACTGTCACCACGCAAAACCTAGATGTGGTCCGTGTGGACGAAGCCCGCAATCTGCTGCTCGTCAAGGGTGCGGTGCCTGGCGCCAAGAACGGCCTCATCATCGTGAGGCCCGCTGCCAAGGTCAAACTGAAGAAAGGGGCTAACTGATGCAACTCGAGCTCCTGAATGCCGACGGTAAGTCTGCCGGCAAGGTCGATGCACCCGAGACGGTGTTCGGCCGCGAATACAACGAAGCCCTCGTGCACCAGATCGTGGTGGCCTATCAGGCCAACTCGCGCATGGGCACGCGTGCACAAAAAGACCGCGCAACCGTCAAGCACACCACCAAGAAGCCTTGGCGCCAAAAGGGCACGGGCCGAGCCCGTGCTGGTATGAGCTCCTCGCCGCTGTGGCGTGGAGGCGGCCGGATTTTCCCGAACTCGCCTGACGAAAACTTCACGCACAAAGTCAACAAGAAGATGTACCGCGCCGGCATGAGCGCCATCTTCTCGCAACTCGCGCGTGACGGACGTCTGGCAGTGATCGACGACATCAAG
>CAYSMM010000388.1:0-1768 GCA_964432095.1 uncultured Burkholderiaceae bacterium
ATTACAGCTTGGCGCGCTGCATGAAATCGTCGAACCCTGCCTCTGCGAATCGGAACCACAAATTCGAGTCGCGGCGGAAGTTGTTGTAGTCGTCGTAGATCTTCTTCCAGTCGGGGTTCTTAGCCGACAGTTCGGAATACAAGTCCATGGCGGCTTTGAACGCGGCGTCGAGCACGGGCTTGGGGAAGGCCACGATCTTGGTATTTTGTGCGGCCAACTGCTTGAGCGCTGCAGGGTTTTTGGCATCGTAGCGCGCTTGCATCTCGGTGTGTGCGTAGGCCGCTGCCGACTCGATGATGGCCTTGTTCTCAGCCGACAGCGCGTCGTAGGCCTTTTGGTTTACGTACAGGTCGAGCTGCGGGCCGCCCTCCCACCAACCGGGGTAATGGTAGAACGGAGCCACTTTGTTGAAGCCCAGCTTCTGATCGTCGTACGGGCCCACCCACTCGGCCGCGTCGATCGTGCCCTTTTCCAGTGCCTGATAGATCTCACCGCCAGGGATATTCTGCGGCACACCACCCAAGCGCTCCATGACTTTGCCGGCAAAGCCACCAATGCGCATCTTGAGGCCTTTATAGTCTTCGGGAGTTTTGATTTCCTTGCGGAACCAGCCGCCCATTTGCGCACCGGTGTTGCCCATCGGGAAGCTGATGAAGCCGGATTTGGCGTAGAACTCACGCATGAGCTTCAGGCCATTGCCCTCGTACATCCATGCCGTCATCTGGCGGCTGTTCAGGCCGAAGGGAATGGCGCAGCCGAGCGCATAAGCCTCGTTCTTGCCAAAGTAGTAGTACGGTGCGGTGTGGCAGCACTCTACGGTACCATTGGATACGCCATCAACCACGCCAAAGGGGGGCATCAATTCGCCACCGGCATGAACCGAAATTTCGAACTTGCCGCCCGACATGGCCTTGACCTTTTGCGAGAACACCTCGGCTGCGCCGAAAATGGTGTCTAGCGATTTGGGAAAGCTAGAAGCCAAGCGCCAACGCACTGCCGCTTGCGCATGCACGGCCGGTGCAACGCCTGCGGCCAGCACGCCAGCAATACCCGCATTACGAATAAAGGAACGACGTTCCATGTTTTGCTCACTCCATGTTCTTGAGAGACATTGAAATCTCGCGATACGAGAACTCGTTTCACGAAGCCGAAAAGCCGCATAAATTGTAGGAGTGTCGCTAGCACGAAGCGCTAGGAAATACCCTGCTGCGCCATTGAGCGATGTGAAACGCGGATACGGTAACCACGAAACCTTAGCCGCCAGCGTGATGCGGGCATGGTTCGATCCGCTTGCCGGCGCTTCAGTGCGGATGGGAGCATCCACGAAAAATCGAATGCAACCGGTGGAGGCACCGAGACGAGATACAAAAAGTGGAGCGTATTACCCGGCCACTCACTGCATCCTGGTTTTAGAGGCGGACAGTGTGTTCCAGCAGGTGAAGACCAGTCAGTCATCGCCCATGACCCGTCTATGCTTGCTAGTTGCCTGCTACGGTCATCTCATCGATCAACACTGAGCCCACAGTCTTGCTGCCATAGGTGTACTCGTCTGCGCCGACCGCCACTACGCCCTTGAGCATGCTGCGCAGATTGCCTGCGATGGTGATTTCCGTCACGGGGTAGGCAATCTCACCGCCTTCCACCCAAAAACCAAACGCACCACGTGAGTAGTCACCCGTCACTGCGTTCACGCCTTGCCCCATCAAGTCGATGACGAACAAGCCCCGGCCGAGTTTGCGCAGCATGGCCTTGAGATCGTCACCGGGCA
>CAYSMM010000389.1:0-1755 GCA_964432095.1 uncultured Burkholderiaceae bacterium
AAACCGAACATCGAATAGAAGATATAGAACGGCACCATGATGCGGTTGCTGGTGCTGTAGCTGGTAGCAGCAGCAATCCAACTGCTCATCGCCCCTGCTTCGTTGATGCCCTCTTGCAGGATTTGACCGTTCTTGGCCTCTTTGTAGAACATCACCTGGTCTTTATCCACCGGCTCGTACTTCTGCCCTTCGGGTGAATAGATGCCGATCTGGCGGAACAAGCCTTCCATGCCGAAGGTACGTGCCTCGTCTACCAGAATCGGCACCACACGCGGGCCGATTGCCTTGTCGCGCAGCAGTTGGGTTAGAAAGCGCACGTAAGCCTGCGTGGTGCTGATCTCGCGGCCTTCTGTAGTCGGCTCCAGGATGGCGCTGAAGGTTTCGAGCGTGGGCACGGCCAGCTTCTCGTCGGCCTTGGTGCGACGCTGCGGCAAATAGCCACCCAGCGCCTTGCGCCGTTCGTGCAGATACTTGATCTCGATCGAATCTTGCGGCGGAGCGTAAAACGGGATCTTGGGCAGCTCGGAATCGGTGATGGGAATGTTGAAGCGGTCGCGGTAGTAGCGAATGTCTTCGTCCGTCAGCTTCTTGGCCTGGTGCGCGGTATTCTTACCTTCCCCGGCTTTGCCCATGCCGTAGCCCTTGACGGTTTTGACCAGAATCACCGTGGGCTGACCCTTGTGCTTTACAGCGGCGGAATATGCGGCATACACCTTGTTGGGGTCGTGGCCGCCGCGATTGAGGCGCCAGATGTCCTCATCGCTCATCCTGGCCACCATCTCCAGTGTTTTGGGATGCTTGCCAAAGAAGTTCTTGCGCACGAACGCACCGTCATTGGCCTTGTAGTTCTGATACTCACCATCCACGGTATCCATCATGATCTTGCGCAGAATGCCCTCTTTGTCGCGCGCAAGCAGTGGGTCCCAGTAGCTGCCCCACACGACTTTAATGACGTTCCAACCGCTGCCGCGGAACTCGCTCTCCAACTCCTGAATGATTTTGCCGTTGCCACGTACTGGTCCGTCCAGCCGCTGCAGGTTGCAGTTGATGACGAATATCAGGTTATCGAGCTTCTCGCGCCCGGCCATACTGATCGCACCCAGCGACTCGGGCTCGTCCATCTCGCCGTCACCGCAGAACGCCCACACCTTGCGGTTGGCCGTATCGGCAATGGCGCGCGCGTTCAGATACTTGAGAAACCGCGCCTGGTAAATCGCCATGATCGGCCCCAAGCCCATGCTCACCGTGGGGAACTGCCAAAACTCCGGCATCAGCTTGGGGTGCGGATAGCTCGACAGGCCTTTGCCATCGACCTCCTGCCGGAAGTGATTGAGCTGGTCTTCGGTGATGCGGCCTTCGAGGAAGGCACGGGCGTACACGCCGGGTGCACTATGGCCCTGGATGTACAGGCAATCGCCGCCGTGGCCTTCATGTGGCGCATGCCAGAAGTGATTGAAGCCTGCACCGAGCATGGTGGCCAGCGACGCGAAAGAGCTGATGTGCCCGCCCAAGTCGCCGTCCTTGCGGTTGGCACGCACCACCATAGCCATGGCGTTCCAGCGCATCCAGCTACGCAGCCGCTCCTCGATCTCAATGTTGCCGGGGTTTCGGTCCTCCAGGTCGGCTGGGATGGTGTTGACGTAGGCAGTGTTCGCGGAAAAAGGCATGTCCACGCCTTGCTGCCGCGCCGCCTGCAGCAATCGCTCCAGCAGATAGTGCGCACGCTCGCGGCCCTCGGCCTGCATGACAGCGTCC
>CAYSMM010000390.1:0-1746 GCA_964432095.1 uncultured Burkholderiaceae bacterium
GCCGAGGCTGCGAGCATACTGTTCATGGACAAGCTGCCGAAAGAACGCCTGTCGCTCAAGACCGACAAGGCACCGGGCAACGCACCGGGCGCCAAGTTCGAGGCCGTGAGCTTCAAGTGGGTAGATGCACCAGCCACTGCAGTGGCCGCCGCACCTGCACCTGCACCTGCACCTGCACCCACACCCGCACCTGCTGTTGCCGCAGCTCCAGCCGTGACCAATGCCACGTTGCTGTTTGCCACCGGCAGCAGTGCCGTGCGGGCGGGCGCAACAGAGCGGGCAGCGTTGATGACTCTGGCCAAGGCCGCGAAGGCCGGTAGCGCCCTCACTGTTGAAGGCCATGCCGACACCACCGGCACAGATGCCCAGAACCAGGCGCTGTCGCTTGCGCGTGCCAACGCTGTGAAGGCCATGCTGGTGAGCATGGGAGCGCCGGCCGACAAGGTACAAACCAGCGGCGCAGGCGCCAGTAAACCTGTAGCCGGCAATGACGATGCCTCAGGCCGTGCCAAGAACCGCCGCGTGGAGGTCAGACTCTAGGGCTACACTTGCAGGCAATGAATGCATTGACCTTGCAACTTTTCGATCACCGTCTGCGGTCGCGCACTTTGGCCGTCACCGCCCTGCTGGCGCTGGCGGCTTGCGTTGCGCCACCGGCTGACAAGCCGGCAACGCCCCCGGCGGCATCCGCACCTACGGCCAGCGTACCGGCCAAGCCCCCTCGGGCTGCGCAACCCGGCGCAGCTGTGGGGCCGATTGTGGAGACCGATGCAGGCCGCCTGGTTCCCGTGGCGTGGAGCGATCTGATCGACTTTGACACCGACCCGCTGGACGAGGTACACAAAGCGTTTCGCTTTAGTTGCGTGTACCTGCAACGCCGCGACGCAGCCCGCTGGGCCGCGTCATGCAACCGGCTGAACAAGCTTGCGCCCAATGATCTCGCCGGGTTGAGGGCGCTGCTCAAGGACATGCAGCCTTACCGAGTGGAGTCGGACGACGGCGTTGCAACCGGGCCGATCACCGGTTACTACGAGCCCGTGCTGCGCGGCTCGCGCGTGGCACGCAACCCGTACTTTTATCCGCTGTATTCACGTCCCACTGAGCTGATAGCGGCCGACGCCAAAAAGAACGGTGGCATCAGCCGTGCACGCATGGCGGGTGGCCAGATGGTACCGTTTTTCAGCCGCGCCGAGATGATGAAGGGCGAGGGCCAACGTGTAATGCAGGGCCGCGAGATCGTGTGGGTGGACGACCCCATGGATGTGATGCTGATCGAGGTGCAGGGTTCGGGCCGCGTGATGCTGCCCGACGGCGGCGCGATCCGCCTGACCTACGCCGATCACAACGGCCACGCGTTCCGCAACTACTCGCACTGGTTCAAGGAAACCGGTACGCTCAACAGCCCCAGCATCGTACAGATCGGTCAGTGGGCACGTAGCAATCCACCTGAAAAAGTCATGCCGATGTTTTTGTCCAACCCGCAAGTGGTGTTCTTCCGCCACGAGCCGGTGCGTGATGTCACGGTCGGCCCGCCAGGCGCGGCGGGTGTACCCCTGGTGCCCTTGCGCGCGATTGCAGTGGACCCGAAGTCGATCCCGCTTGGAATGATGCCGCAGGCCGGCTGCCGCGATGGCTCGTATAATCTGGAGGGATTACTCAGGTTTACCACAAAGCGCACAGAGGGCACAGAGAAATTTTTTTCTCTGTGTTCCCTGTGTCCTCTGTGGTGAGAATTGAGTGTGGTTG
>CAYSMM010000391.1:0-1737 GCA_964432095.1 uncultured Burkholderiaceae bacterium
GCAGCACATTCACTGTCCAGCCGAGCTGAGTGAACTGTTCCGCGCTGTTGCGCTCCACCGCGTGGCCATGCGCGGGCACGCCGCGCAGCCAGGCCGACAGCGCCTGCGGCTGCACCGGCACACCGATGGCCTGCTCCATCATCTGCTCAGCGCTGTCGAAAGCCGCAATCGCGCCGGTGGCCTGCCTCAGCAGTGCGCTCTTGGGTGTCCAGGCCAGCACGGCCACGGTCGAGCCCAGCGGAGTGAGCAGCATCAACTGGCCGCCGCTGGCGTCGGCCTGGAGCTCAAAGCCGCCATGAAACTGCCGCGGCTGCGTCTCACCCGGCACAATGCTGGTGGCCGACACGCGGCCCTTGGCGCTGACGGTTGATGGCACAGCAGCATCGACTCCTTGCTGCGCTGGAGTGCTGGCCTGTGGCGGATGTGGCGGGCTGGCGCAGGCCGAGAGCAGGGCTGCAGAACAACTCAAACCGATCAATAAATTATTAAACTGATGCGGGTATTGCAGCATGTCTGGTTGATGTACAAGGGTAAGCTACACTATACCAATATTAGTATAATACTAGAAGCGTACTCGGTAACGCTTGAGCGTCTCGTTCAAGGTGTCGCTTGCGGTATCGCTCTGGCTTGCAGTGCCAACCGCCTGCCGCCAGGTTTGCAGCGCTTCTTCTTTGCGGCCTAGCTCCCAGAGTACCTCGCCAATGTGCGCTGCGATCTCAGTATCGGGCCTGATACCGTAAGCGCGCTTCAACTCGCGCAGCGCGTCTTCTTTCTTGCCCATGCGGTAGTACACCCAGCCCAGGCTGTCGATGATGTAGGCGTCGTTGGGGGCAAGTTCCAGCGCTTTTTCCACCAGCTCCTTGGCCTCAGGCAGGCGCACGCTGCGATCGGCCAGCGTGTAGCCGAGCGCGTTGTACGCATGCGCGAAGCTCGGGCGCAACGCAATCACACGTCTGAGCATTTGCTCCATGCGATCGTACTCTTTGCATTTTTCAGCAGCGAAAGAGGCTTCGTACAGCACCTCGGGGTTGTCGGGCGCTCCAGCAAT
This sequence comes from uncultured Burkholderiaceae bacterium, assembly GCA_964432095.1. GTDB lineage: Bacteria > Pseudomonadota > Gammaproteobacteria > Burkholderiales > Burkholderiaceae_C > CAYSMM01. The sequence goes on from CAYSMM010000391.1 coordinate 1,049, forward strand.
CGCCCTTTCATAAGTCGCCAGCGACTCGCGGTGCTTGCCTTCGGCACGTTGTACCTGGCCCGTGAGCTGCCAGCGCTGAACGCGCTCGTCACCGGTGGATTGCGGCATGGCTTCGATCACGCGCCATGCGGTGCGGTAGTCCTTGGCGCGTATCGCCGATCCCACGAGGCGCGAGCGCGCATCGTCACGCAGTTCGCCGTCGCCAATCTGGTTGATCCATTTTTGAGCGCCGGGGAAGTCCTTGCGCTTTTCCGCATTGGCTGCCAGCGCGATGAGCGCGGCGTCCTTGGCGCGTGTGTTGTGGCCTGCTGCTGCCTCTGTCCCGGTTTGAGCTGCCGCCGCTGAGGCTTGCGACAACTGCACCGCCTGCATGTAGGCCTTCTCGGCGGCGTCGGGCTGTTCGAGTTGATCGCGCAGATTACCGAGTACCAGCCACGCTTCGGCAGACTTGGGATGGCGAACGGTCGCCTGCTCAGCCAGTGTTGCGGCTTGTAGCAGTTGCTTGGCCGCAGCGAGCTTGCGCAGGTATTCGACCGCTGCGCCGTCGAACGCCTTTGCTGCCTGCATGTAACCGTTGAGCAGTGGCGTCGCGCGTGTAATGTCGCGCTCGAACTGCTCCAGAGTGGCACCGGCTGCCTCACGTGAATCGGCCCGCGCATTAAACGCATCGGCCAGCGACTTCCATCCGT
>CAYSMM010000392.1:0-651 GCA_964432095.1 uncultured Burkholderiaceae bacterium
GACATCACTTCAGAATGGTCGGCCAATGCAGGCCTGCGCTGGGAAGGCATTGTGACCACCAGCCGCAACGGCGCGGAGAACCTGCGTAACGAAAGCAGCGTGCTGTCACCGATTGGCCATCTGGTCTGGCGCTTCGCAGCGCCACGGCGTGACCAGATTCGCCTGTCACTCACGCAAAGCTACAAGGCCCCCACTACACAGCAACTCGTGTCGCGGCCGTTCTTGAACACCCTCAACCCCGTGCCTGGCGCCAATACGGCGACCAGCCCGGATCGCGCCGGTAACGCCACGCTCATACCCGAAACCGCCGAAGGCATTGACCTGGCATACGAGCGCTACCTGAGTGCCGCAGGCGTGGTGTCGGTGAATTACTTTCGCCGCAATATTCATGACTTGATCCGAAATATCACCGCGCTGGAAACCGTTCCTTGGGCACCAGTGCAGCGTTTCGTGAGCCGTCCGCGCAATGTGGGTGACGCAGTAAGCCAGGGTTTGGAGTTTGACGCGAAGTTCCGCTTGAATGAACTCATCGACGGTGCTGCACCCGTCAACTTGCGCGTCAACATGAGTGTGTTCCGCTCCAAGGTGGAAGGCGTGCCAGGGCCAGACAACACAATTGACCAGCAGCCCACCTCTACCGGCAACTTCGGC
>CAYSMM010000392.1:661-1733 GCA_964432095.1 uncultured Burkholderiaceae bacterium
AATATCAACTGGACACCGTCATACCGCTCGCAAGTCAGCGACGAGCAGTTGGAAGAAATCGGTAAACGCCGCTTAGTGGATTTGTATGCGCAGTGGACGATTAACAGCACGACCAAGCTGCGCTTTGGCGTGGCCAACGTGAACGCTCCCGACACCGTCAACACAAGCACACTCATCGTGGGCCAGCAAGTGCAGCAGCAAAGCAGCACAGTTAAGTCGGGCTTGCAATCGTCCATTCGGTTGGAGATGCGGCTATAGCTCTTGTCGAGCACTTCGCCGAACTAGGGCCTGTACACCGTCAAACCGCAATGTCAGCAGCAGAGCCCGCATTGACTCAACCACAAGCGAGCCCGACGTGTTCTGACGCTTGCAGCCCATGAGGGCATGGTTGCAACGCCGATTGCAACGTCTGCGTAACGCGGCGCCTCAACTTGATTGGCTTCCTGGGCTCAGCCCTGATTGCCCGGGGTGCAAAATGCGAGCACCTCACTTACATAGTCAGCAAACTCACTGATGCCATGGTCGCCTCCCTCGATCAGCTTGAGCGTGCAGCCCGGGTAACGGGCGAGCATCTCGCGGTAGTCCAGCACCTTGTCGCCCGTCGCAGCAATCAGAAAGTAGCGCTTTGGCTTCGTGATGTGCGCAGGCCTGAGCGCGGCAAGCTCATCGACATACTCACGCTTGAAATCAAACGACTGCGAAGCCGAGTGATAAAAGGTTTGCACTCCGACGTGCGGCTCCAAATCGCGCGCCGGTTCAATCGCAGGGTTCAGTAGCACTGCTTTGCAGCCCAACTGCTCGGCCAGCACGGTGGCGTAATAGCCGCCCAATGAGCTGCCAATCAAGGCGACCGGTTGCTGGCGTGCAATTGCTCGCATCAACGGTGTATTCAAATCGAGAAGTTGCGCAACCGCCTCGCGCGGGCTGGCACTCAACTGCGGGCACCACCAGTTCGCCTCGTACCCCTGCTCACGCATTCGCGCCGCCAGCAGTTGCGCCTTGAACGATTTCGGCGAGCTACGAAAGCCATGCAGATAGGTGATGTGTACAGTCATCAGAAATTTATATACTA
>CAYSMM010000393.1:0-1699 GCA_964432095.1 uncultured Burkholderiaceae bacterium
GGCTCATGCTTTCCACTCCACCGGCAATCATCAACTGCGCCTCGCCGCTTTTGATGGCGCGTACTGCAATGCCTACAGCGTCCAGGCCCGAGCCGCACAACCGGTTGATGGTGGCGCCGGGCACGCCCATGGGCAGGCCCGCAAGCAGCGCAGCCATGCGCGCCACGTTACGGTTGTCCTCGCCAGCCTGATTAGCGCAACCGTAAATCACGTCGTCTACTGCCTGCCAATCCACTTGCGCATTACGCGCCATCAATGCCTTGATGGGTAATGCGGCCAAGTCGTCGGCACGAATCGATGACAGCGCGCCGCCGTAGCGGCCAAAGGGAGTGCGAATAGCGTCGCAGATGTAGGCGTTATGCAGCGTGTTTTGCATCATGCATAGATTATGCGACGCAGTTGATACACACTTGATACGACTAGTATGTCTCGAAATGCAGTCGCCCCTGCTGCGTCAGTTGCGTGACCACCTGCGGCCAATGCAGGCCGGCACCTGTGGCGATGTCGGCCAGCGCCGTCACTACACCTTGCTCCATGGCACGCAAGCCGCACACATAAAAGTGGGCGTTCGTATCTGCGAGTAGCTGGGCCAGCTCGGCCGCGCGATCACGCAGCGCGTCCTGCACGTAACGTTTGGGTTGGCCGGGCGTTCGGCTGAACGCGAGGTTGATGTCGATGAAGTCTTTGGGCAGGTTTTGCAGCGGGCCGAAGTAAGGAAGTTCTTCCTTGCTGCGTGCGCCAAAGAACAACATCAGTTTGCCACTCTCGAATTTACCGCTGGCGCGCAGGCGGCGTCGCCATTCGGTCATTGCGCGCATGGGTGCACTACCGGTGCCGGTGCAAATCATCACAATGTGGCTCTTGGGATGGTTGGGCATCAGGAAGCTGGTGCCGAACGGGCCAATCACCTTCACCTTGTCACCAACGTTGAGGTCGCACAGGTAGTTGCTGGCCACGCCACGCACTGGATTGCCGTCATAGTCTTGCAGCACGCGCTTGATGGTCAGTGAGACATTGTTATAGCCGGGTCGTTCACCATTACGCGGGCTGGCGATGCTGTACTGCCGCGCATGGTGCGGCTGACCATGGGCGTCCGTGCCGGGCGGGATGATGCCTATGCTTTGCCCCTCCAGCACGGGGAAGGGCATAGTGCCGAAGTCGAGCACAACGTGATGGGTGTCGTAATCCTTGCCCACCTCGGTGACACGCACATTGCCCACCACAGTGGCAGTAATGTATTTCTCCGCGGCCTTGGGGCCGTAGAGGTGGGTGTAGGCATGTGCTGCCGACCAGGGCGGCAACGTGGCGTTGTACTGCGCGCTATTGAGATCAGCTTGTATGCCCTGCGTGGCGGCCGCAATCGACGACGGTGGCATATCGGGCGCCACATCGGTGCTCACGCCGGATTCGGCCAACTGCGCGGACGTCAGCTCGACCGGAAGCACGTCCCAGGTCAACTGCTCGGCCACCCCGTAAGCGTGAAACTTGGGTACGGTGCGCCAGTTGTCGATGCTGCCGGTGGGGCAGGGCGGCACGCACGCCATGCAGAAGTTGCACTTATCGGCATCCACCACGTAGTTGCGCGAATCGTGCGTGATTGCACCTACGGGACATGTGGCCTCGCAGGTGTTGCAGCGAATGCAGATCTCGGGGTCGATCAGATGCTGTTTGATGACAGTCGGGTCGGACTGATTCACGA
>CAYSMM010000394.1:0-1677 GCA_964432095.1 uncultured Burkholderiaceae bacterium
TAACTAACATGCCTTTACTGATCTACTGTATTGCAGAAACGGTATGTTACATGCCATAGTATCCAGTTGAGTAGTAATCAACGCTGTTACTTTGCACAGCCGACAGCGTTGAGAAGTCGCACTTGCGGCCCTCGTTTGGCACTTCGCTAGAACAGGCTGCCTTGCCCTTTGAGCCTCGCTGCATCAAACTGCGTGAGGTCCAGCTCAACCCGTACGCGGTTGAGGCCGAATCGCTGAGCGGCCTTGCTGAAGCGCTCGCGGATCAGTTCTGCCCACAGACCCTCACCCTTCATACGTGTGGCGAAGTCGGCCTTGTAGTCTTTGCCGCCGTGCATGCTTTGCACATGCGCCATCACACGCGCCGCGCGCTGCGGGTAATGCGCGTTGAGCCATTCGCGAAACAGCGGCGACACCTCCCACGGCAGACGCAGCACGGTGTAAAACGCCGACGTGGCACCCGCGTCGGCGGCGGCCTGTAGCGCCTGCTCGAAGTCCTCATTCAAGAATGGAATCACCGGCCCCACGCTCACGCCCACAGCGATGCCAGCATCGGCCAGCGCGCGGATGGTGCGCAGTCGGCGATGCGGCGCAGTCGCGCGCGGCTCCAGCTTGCGGGCCAGCTCTGCGTTGAGTGTGGTCAAAGTGACGTAGGCCGCAGCAAGCCTGTGCGTTGCTGCGTCGGCGAGTAAATCGATGTCGCGCTCGACAAGCGACGATTTGGTGATCAGCGCATAGGCGTGCCGCGCCTGGTTGAGCACCTCGATGATGCTGCGCGTGATGCCAAGCTCCCGCTCGGCGGGCTGGTAGCAGTCGGTGGCCGAGCCGATGTTGATGCGCTTGGGCACGTAGTGCGGCCGCGTCAGCTCAAGCTTGAGCACAGACGCTGCGTTGCGCTTGGCAAAAATCTTGGTTTCAAAGTCCAGCCCCGGCGACAGGTTCAGATAGCTGTGCGTGGGCCGCGCGTAGCAGTAGATGCAGCCGTGCTCGCAACCGCGGTAGGGGTTGAGGGAGTAGTCGAAGTCGAGATCGGGCGAATCATGGGTGGTGATGAGGCTTTTTGCGTCCTCCAGATACACCTCGGTGGTCCGCGCTTGCGCCACTAGCGCTTCGTGCTCGGCGGCGTGGGCCGCAAGCGTGCCCCAGCCGTCGTCCAGCTCCTCGCGCGTGTCCAGCACGAAGCGGTACGCCATGGCCGATACGGCACCCCGTCCTTTCTCGGGCTGCACCGGGATGATGCGTGCGCCGGCAGGAGGCAGACTATGACGGTGTGCGTGACGAGATGTGCGAGCTGGCATACTGTTATTTTATACAGTATTTAGCATATCCGCAAAACATGTGATTGATGGCTGTTGTAGTCTCGACTTCTGAATTACATCAATGTGACACCTTTTATATTCAATGTGTTCCTTGTAAGTGTGCACTCGCATGAATTAATGAATTCTTCCTCACCACGCTGCCCAATTCTTAAGCAATCGCTTGCCAAAAACTAGGGGTTACGCTAGCATCAAGCCTTTTACAGAGTGGCTCTTGTTGGTTGCGCAGCAGCAACATCGAGAGCAAATGGTTGGGCCCATGTCAGGGTAGATTTCCGGCTTTTGCAGTTAGCAATCACTCACAAAATTGCCTCTCTCCGTTCAAGGATGCAAGCAGGAACGTTATTCATGAACCACAACAGCA
>CAYSMM010000395.1:0-1677 GCA_964432095.1 uncultured Burkholderiaceae bacterium
CACCGTAGAAAACGCGTCATTCTTCTAGCCATGCTTACCCTCACGGTCATCTCTGTCAATAACGCGCCTTCGGCCACACCGATCGCGGCTCACTTTGGGCCGCAAGGCGGCACCATCGGCCGTAACGCGGGTGTCACGCTGGTGCTGCCCGATGAGGCCCGCACCATCTCGCGACAGCAGGCCAACATCCGTTTCGACGGGCAGCGCTACTTTTTCGACGAGCATGGCGCCAACGCCAGCACCGTCAACGGCGTATCGGTTGGCGCGGGCAAGAGTGCAGCGCTGAACAACGGCGACATGCTCGCAGTGGGCCCCTATGTGCTGCGGGTAACGATCGCAGCTGCCACGCCTGCGCCCGTTGCACCGACACCTGCGGCGGCTATGGGCGATGCCACACGCATGTTCGGCCCTGCCGAGCGGCCCAAAGTGCCTCAAGCGCCACCCATGCCACAGGCTGCACCGGCCATGCCTGCTGCACCCATGCCAGCATCTGCAAGCGTGGCCGATCCTTTGGCGGCTGACCCATTTGGCTTTGCGCCAGCAGCCCCAGCCCAACGTGCTGCTGCATCAGCCGACCCTTTTGCAGATTTATTTGGCACGCCCTCTGCGTCAGCCCCATCGCCAGCTTCTGATCCCTTAGCTGCGCACGGTGCCACGCTCGGCACGGCGCCTGTGCCGTCCCCCGCGGCTTCGTTCCCACCAGGCTCAGCCATTCCTGAGGACTTCGACCCGTTCGCAAGTGGCACATTCAAGGGACACACACCGGCGCAGCCCGAGGCCTTGTCGCTCGGCACCCCCGCCGACGATCAATCGAACATCGACAAACTATTCGGCCTGAGCAATAGCACCAGCAGCAACCCGCTCGACGCCTTACCCGCAGTGCCGCCAGGCAGCACTGCGGCCGGACCTGGCGCGGCGTCGCTTGATCCGCTTGCGCTGTTCGGCGGCCCAGCCGCCGGCAGCGCGTCTGCGCTCGACGCTCTGGGCAGTCCTGCGTCGCACGGCATCGGTCCGGCAGCGCACAACCATACGCCTGAGATTCACTCGGCCTTTACACCACCGCGTGTGCAGGCCCCTACCTCGCCACCTGCCGCGCCAACCGCCATGCTGGATGACATAGTGCGATCAGTAGCGCCATCCAGACAACTACCAACTTCCAGTAACGCACATATACAACAACCAGTATCATATTCTGCAAATCATGGTACAGCGAGCGCAGACCAGCAGGCGCTGATCTCCGCGCTGGCCGAAGGCCTGGGCTCGCCGCTCAACCTGCCGCAGGGCCTGACCGAGGAATTCATGTTCCGCATGGGTGGGCTCGTCAAGGAGGCTGTGCAGGGCACCATTGATTTGCTCGCTGCGCGCGCGGTGAGCAAGCGCGAGGTCAAAGCCAACGCCACCATGATCATGGAGCGCAACAACAACCCGCTCAAGTTTTCGTCGGATGCGCGCTCGGCCCTGCTGTTTTTGCTGTCGGGGCAACTCGACCCTGCCTTCATGCCACCGATCGCTGCTATGCGCGATGCGCACAATGATTTGCGCTCGCATCAGTTTGGCGTCATTGCCGGCATGCGCGCCGCACTCGAAGGTGTGCTCGACCGATTCACGCCAGAGGAGCTCGAGAAACGCTTGACTACCAAAGGCGTGCTCGACTCGCTGATTCCCGCCACACGCAAA
>CAYSMM010000396.1:0-1637 GCA_964432095.1 uncultured Burkholderiaceae bacterium
GTGCGCATCCTCGCCTATCTCGGCGGAATTGGCGCGCTGTCGCTGCTTGCGGCGTTGATCCTCGGTGGCCTGCAATTCAAGCTGATTCAACTGGTCGGGCGCAACGGCAGTATTGCAGCGTGCGCGGCCCTGGCGGGCGGTTTGTTTTTGTTTGCATGGATGTCGGAAAAAACTGGCGACAAGATTTGCCAGGACTGCGCACGGCCCGACCTGCTGGGCGTGCTTGCACTGCTGCTGGTGGGCGCGGCTATCGTGGTGTGGCAGCTTTACCGCGAGCGCCGCACATTTACGGACGCTGACGGGCGCGTGTGGAACCCCAGCGGCGAGTTCGCACGGTTCTGGATTGCGGCGCTACTGTTCGCCTACCCCGTGGTGTTGCTGCTGACCATCATCATGTTGTTCGGCGGCATGGGTGACGCTCCCAGTGATTTCATGCCCTACGCAAAGGACGACCGCATCAAGAACGCCGCAGACGTGTTCTTGCAGTCCACCAAGTTTGCTTTCCTGTTGCTGCCCTTGGCCACCAAACCATTTGCCGCGCTGCTCGACGCACTGGGCGATGTGTTCTATTTCGTCGTCAAGGACAAGCGCGACGCCTTCATGCGCCGCAAGCGGCAAGCTGACGGGGGCAAGGGTGGCGACGGAGACGATGAGGTCGACGATGGGTCAGTACTGTCCACCCGGATGCAAACCGTGCCGCGCGTTGGCCGCGCGCTGCGTAACCTGCAGGACTTTCCCAGCGGCAAGCATGTGGTGATTTTTTCGCACAGCCAGGGCACGGCCATCGCTGCGCGCGCGCTCGACATTCTTGCCAAGGATCTGAGCGACGGCGAACAGCGCATCACGCTTGTCACCGTGGGCTCGCCCATCACCAGCCTGTATCGCGTGTTCTTGGGCCTGGAGATTGGCCGCGAATACGCCACCTTATGCAAACAGCAGCCCCAGCGCTTCCGCTGGGTCAACATCTGCCGGCCGGCAGACTACATCGGCAGTGCGGTGCGTCTGCCCGATCTGTCCAGCATCGAGAACTTTGCGTTGCTGACAGCTGGAGACCACTCCGGCTACTGGGTAGACGGTGTCGTGCTTTCGTGGATCAAATGCTGCACCGAGCAAGGTGCCGCTTGTGCGCAAGGTGCGCCTACCTGGCCTGCGATGCAGAGGGAAGATTAAAGCCCCTCAAGCACAGCTTGATGCGTGTTTCGTCGGCCACAGCACGATGCAGTAGCCGGCACCATCAAACCCACCGCACCGTAGTGCGCATGGAGTGGGCAAACGGCGCGCGGGGGTTGTTGTTTGGATTGTGAACCTTCCACGCCGCCGCACTTTAGGCTTGGATTTCCGCGTCTTGTCTCCTGCTGCGTGTTTGCCTGTTGGCAGCCTGCCGCGCTGCGGTTATGGTTACGGCGATGCTGAAAAGAGCAGGCCTGTTGATCGATAGCCTCCTGGAAGAATGAACTCGCAATCCTTACTACATGGCTTTACCTTCAAGCGCGCGGCCTGGGTTGCTGTGTTCGCCTTGGTGGCCGCTGCAGCCCTGAGCCCGATATTCAAACCGACGTTTCTGGAGGTGTTTGGTCGCACCTTGTTCGTCGCGTTTTCTGCGTTTTCAGCCTTCATCGTCGTCGGCAACTTGCGGC
>CAYSMM010000397.1:0-1627 GCA_964432095.1 uncultured Burkholderiaceae bacterium
GAACTCGGCCGAGGCGCGCTGTGGCGAGATTCAGCAAATGCTGATGTCGCAAATGAACCGGCTGAACACCGAGTTCGGCTTCTCGCTGCCACTGCCCAAAACCATGACGTTGCGCAGGCTGCACCAAGAGCTTGAGACGATCGAGAACGGTTATGCGCAGCACGTGAGCCTCACCAACTTTTTGAAGCTGCAGCAAGACAGTTACCTCGAGCGGCTGCTGCGCTCGGTGTACAGCCGCCTGCGCACTGCGTTGGAGACGGCGCAGCGTGATATCGACGCGTGGAACAAAGCCAGTGTGTCTGGCCTGGAGGTGCAGTTGAAAGAGCGCCGCCGCTCGTTCAGCCGCCGCGTCGTGGCGGTTGATCGCATCGAGGAAGCCATAACCGGCCTGCAGGAACGGATCAATGCCGCCAAGACGCAAGAAGGGCAGCTCAGCCAGCGGCTTGAGGAACTGCGCAGCCAGGTCACCGCGCTGGCAGAGCCTAGAGCAACCTTGCATACGCCAGGTCTGGATTTCGACGTCGAGCTGCTCGTCTGAGCGGACGAGCGAACGCTCAAGCCTACAACAGCGGATTCGTCATCATGGCGGCAAACTTTGCCAGGCGGCTGGTGGCATGGCAGCGCCAGCATGGCCGACACGACTTGCCCTGGCAGAACACGCGCGACGCATACCGCGTGTGGCTGTCAGAAGTCATGCTGCAGCAAACGCAGGTGGCCACCGTCGCTAGTTACTACGAACGGTTTCTCGCGCGCTACCCAGACGTTGCCGCACTTGCCGCTGCGCCACTGGACGATGTGCTGGCGCTATGGACCGGGCTGGGCTACTACAGCCGCGCACGCAATTTGCACATGGCTGCGCAAAAAGTGATGCAGGAGTTTGGCGGGCAGTTTCCAGGCAACGCGCAGCTGCTGCAAGCCCTGCCGGGCGTGGGTCGCTCTACGGCAGGGGCGATAGCTGCTTTTGCATTCGGCGAGCGGGCAGCCATTCTCGACGGAAACGTCAAGCGTGTACTTTCAAGGGTATATGGTCATTACCACCAATCAAACCCAGGCGACGACAAGGAGCTATGGGCGCTATCTACCTCTCTGGTGGCCCAGGTACCGGCGGGCGACATTCAAGCCTACACCCAGGGGCTGATGGATTTAGGCGCCTCCGTTTGCACGCCACGCAACCCGCGATGCGATGCTTGCCCGTTTGCTGCAGATTGCGCTGCGCGTGCGAGCGGTGACGTGGCGCAGTTTTCGGCCAAGCCCGCGAAGCCGCGCAAGCCGCGCCGCGTGCAGGAGAAGTATTTGCTGTGCTTGCGACAAGGGGATGCGGTGTTTTTGGAGCAGCGGCCGGCCTCGGGCATTTGGCCCGGCCTGTGGAGCCTGCCCGAGTTTGACGACGTTGCTGCCGCCGAGCAGGCTGCGCAGCAACTGGGCGCAAGCTCAGCGCTTGAGCCGATGGCGCCGCTGAAGCATAGCTTTACGCATTTCGACCTGATCGCCCGGCCGCTGACCGCTGCCGCAACGCCCGCGCAGCCGCAGGCGCAGGAGCCCGCGGGGCGCTGGGTGCAGCCCGAAGAGCTTGCCACGCTCGGTGTGCCGGCCTTGCTCGCAAAGGTGCTGAAGCAGCAGCAACTCT
>CAYSMM010000398.1:0-1562 GCA_964432095.1 uncultured Burkholderiaceae bacterium
GGCCTGGTTTGCGCGTGCGCATGCACAAAGCGCGCAGCTTGCGCGGGTGTACCGACTGTTCGCGCTGTCCAACGCCGCATCACTCGCGGCGCTGGTGGCGTATCCGTTTCTCATCGAGCCCGCGCTCACGGTCAAGCAGCAGGCCTGGGTGTGGTCACTCGGCTTTGTGCTGTTTGCGCTGCTGGCGGTTGTCTCGGCCTGGGTCACGGTGCGGCGTACGGCCGCGCCTGTTGATGGGTTAGTGCCACCAAACCCCAGCGAACTTGACGCTGATGGCGACAGCGCGGACGAAGACGACGCTGTCATCGACAACCGTCCGCCGACGCTCACGCACTACGGCCTGTGGCTGCTGCTGGCCATGCTGGGCACGGTGATGTTGCTCGTGGTGAGCACGCATATTACGCAAGACGTGGCGTCTATCCCGTTCTTGTGGATCGTGCCGCTGTCGCTTTACCTGCTCAGCTTCATCATGTGCTTCGACAGTGACCACTGGTACCGCCGCTGGCTGTTGTGGCCCGCGCTGTGGGCCATGCTGCCGCTGATGGCGTGGGCGCTGAACTCGCAAGCGACACTCAAGGGCGTGGCGACGAGTCTGGCCATCTTCTGCGGCGGCTTGTTTGCCGTGTGCATGTTCTGCCATGGCGAACTGGTGCGTGCCAAGCCGGCGCCGAGGTTCCTGACGCGCTTTTACCTGTGCATCAGCCTGGGCGGCGCCATTGGCGGGCTGCTGGTGGGCCTGGGCGCGCCGCGCGTGTTTGCTGATTATTGGGAATTCCCTATCGCACTGGTGGCGTGCGCCAGCGTCGCCTCGCTCATCGCGCTGCGCGTCAAGTGGTTCTGGGCGCTACTCGCGACCCTCCCGGTGGGTCTGACGGCGTATTGGGGTCACGCGCACTACAGCCGCGTACTCGATGACACCGTGTTGCTCAAGCGTAACTTCTACGGCACGCTGCGCGTGCGCGAGATGGTGTCGTCCAGCGAGTTGAGCGCCATGCAGCGCTCACTGGTGCACGGCATCATCCTGCACGGCAAGCAGCTCATGGCGACGGATGCTCGGCGCGAGCCCACCAGCTATTACGGCCGCGGCTCGGGCGCGGGCCTTGCGATTGCGCACAGCAACCCGCTGACACAGGGGCCGCGGCACGTGGGCGTCATCGGACTGGGCGTGGGCACGCTCGCTACCTACGGGCGCACGGGCGACCGCTACCGCTTTTACGACCTCAACCCGCAGGTGGCTGCGGTGGCTGTCAGCCAGTTCACGTTTTTGTCCGAATCGCGCGCAAAGGTGGACATCGTGCTCGGAGACGCACGGCTGAAGCTAGAGAAAGAAACGCCGCAGCAGTTTGACGTGCTGGTAGTCGATGCATTTTCGAGCGACAGCATTCCAGTGCATCTGCTCACGCGTGAGGCACTCACGGTGTACCTGCGCCACATGAAGGAAGACGGCGTGATTGCGTACCACGTCAGAAACCGGCACATCAACCTCACACCTTTAGTGGCGCAGCAGGACGAGCATGCGGGGCTCAAGGCGATTCTGATCGACGACAACCCGCCCGCCAACG
>CAYSMM010000399.1:0-1561 GCA_964432095.1 uncultured Burkholderiaceae bacterium
CCATGTGATGGACGAAACATTGCCGTTGCGGTCTACCGACACATCGGTCACACCCACACCCGGCACGTTGGGCGGGAGTTTGCCGCGAAACACACGGCCGGCATGCTTGGCATATAGATGCCGTGCGGCCTCCTGGCGATAGGCACGCTCATCTGCCGCACTAGCCACGGGCGCCGCTGCGGGTGCGGGCGCAGCGGCCACAGGCGCGGGTGCCGGCGCAGGTGCGGGGCTGGGTGCAGTTTTGCATCCGCTCAGCATGAGCAGGCTGACGGTACCAGCGGTGGTGAGCACCCAGGTAAGACTAATTTTGAAGTTGGATGGATGAGTCATGTGTATTTCCTGGACAGTACTAGGTTTACCTTGTCTTGCGGACTCCGGCCTCTAATCGTCGCTTGACGTGGCATGCGCGCCGTCACCTCACAGAGTAACCCATCTCAAGGGTTAAGACATGATGGATTCACTTGGCACCACAGCCGATGCCCAAATACTATGGGCACTAAATTGCCAAATATCTTGATATTTATTGATTTATTTTTATACATATAACAGTATATTAAATATCGATGAGTACTAAGGCTTTCTCACTCACTAGGGCCCGTTAACGCGATATCTCTCGCGCTGCAAACGGGAGGGTTCTGGCGCCCTGCCCGGAACGCTTTTGTTCAGCAACGCACTCGGTCTTCAAAGTATTAACTGGCTCTAGCTAGGATGACTTCTTGTCAGTTGAACCGGCGAAGAGGCGCTATCGACTCATCAGCGTCAAATTTTATACATGCCGCAGTAGCGTTGCATTTGTCCAATATATCACCAAACGTAGAGGCGTATACTCCACCAGCCCGGCAGAAATACGGGCTTACACGAAGGAGTGACTGGATGAAAGAGCAATGGATCGCGATGGCCGTTGCCGCCGTGTCCCTGTTTGGTCCGCAAGCTGCCATGGCTCAAGGCTATGTGGGTGTAGCGGTGGTGCGTCGTTCTACGACGTCGACTGTGCTGGCACCACGTCCTGCGACAAGAACGACACCAGCTTCAAGCTTTATGGTGGCTACAACATCAATCCGAACTTCGCCATCGAATGTGGCTACACCAGCCTTGGCAAAGCCAGCGCCAGTATCGGCACGTTGCGTGCCGACCTCAAGGCATCGGGCTTCGAGATCGCCGGCGTGGGCAAGTTTCCCGCTGCTCAAAATCTGGAATTGTTCGTAAAGCTGGGCCTGAGCGTGATGACGGGTGAGGCTATGATCTTCGGCCCCGTGTCAGGCACCGCGGAAGAAGACAGCGCCGAATTGCTGGCGGGCTTTGGCTTGTCTTACAACATCAACAAGCAAACCGCTGTGCGCGCAGAGTACGAGACCCGCAACGTCAAGTTCCCTGGCGACAAGGCGACTGTGGGCAACTTCAAGGTTGGCGTGACCTTCAATTTCTAACGGACCTAGCACTAGAGCGCAAAGCCGGGCCATGCCCGGCTTTTTTGTTGCTGCTCTCGCCACTCGTCCTACGTATGCGTGCACTACACGCAACACATTGCCCAAAAAGCCCCCGCACGATTGCACAGAACTTG
>CAYSMM010000400.1:0-1556 GCA_964432095.1 uncultured Burkholderiaceae bacterium
CCTCACCAGCGTGGCCAACGAGGCGCTCACCCTAGCCACAGCGACAGTGGGCGGCACGTTGCCGCACTGCGGTACAATTGCGTCTCTAAGCGCCGTCGCACCTATCCATTCAATCGAGCTTGCGCAATGCAGGTTCTAGGTAGCGAACCGGTGCGCTTAGGAGAACAGTTCAATGCTGCCGTTTTTGGGGCCAAAGCACCCGCCAGCGATCCTCGCTCTTGCCGACGGCACCGTGTTTGAGGGCATGTCCATTGGGGCTGCCGGTCAAACCGTCGGTGAGGTGGTTTTCAATACTGCAATGACGGGCTACCAGGAGATTCTCACCGACCCTAGCTATTGCCAGCAAATCGTCACGCTCACGTATCCGCACATCGGCAACTATGGTGTGAACGCTGAAGACGTGGAGGCGCGCAAAGTGCATGCGGCAGGGCTCATCATCAAAGACTTGCCACTGGTGCACAGCAACTTTCGCGCAAACCAGCCACTCAACGAATATTTGCGCGCGCAGGGCATTGTGGCGATCGCCGGCATCGACACGCGCAAGCTCACGCGGCGGCTGCGCACTACCGGTGCACAAAACGTTGCGATCATTGCGATAGGTGATTCATCTGATACTCAGCAGAGTGCAATGCCATCTCTGGTTGATAGGTGCAAGCTTTCGGCGTCTACTGCACCAAGTATGTCAGGTTTAGATCTCGCCAAGCTGGTGAGTTGCACCGAACCTTACGAGTGGACCACCACGGAGTGGGCGCTGGGCAAGGGCTATGGCGCGCAGGACAGGCCGCGCTTTCGCGTGGTGGCGTACGACTTCGGTGTGAAGCACAACATCTTGCGCATGCTCGCCAGCCGTGGCTGCCATATCATGGTGGTACCCGCGCAAACGCCAGCGGCAGACGTGCTGGCGATGAAGCCCAGTGGCGTGTTCCTCTCCAACGGCCCGGGAGACCCCGAGCCCTGTGATTACGCGATTGCCGCCACGCGGCAGATCATCGATAGCGGCATGCCGACATTTGGCATTTGCCTGGGGCATCAGATCATGGCGCTGGCCTCGGGCGCCAAAACGTTCAAGATGAAGTTCGGCCATCACGGGGCCAACCATCCGGTGAAGGATCTGGACAACGGCCGCGTGTCCATCACCAGCCAGAACCACGGCTTTGCGGTGGATGAAAAAACTCTGCCCGCATGCCTGCGAGCCACGCACGTGAGCCTGTTCGACGGGACGCTGCAGGGCCTGGCGCGCACCGACAAGCCGGCGTTCTGCTTTCAGGGCCACCCCGAGGCCAGCCCCGGCCCGCACGACATCAGTTATTTGTTTGATCGCTTCATCGGTTTGATGGAGACGCGCTAATGCCCAAAAGAACCGACATTCAAAGCATCCTCATCATCGGGGCCGGGCCCATCGTCATCGGGCAGGCGTGCGAGTTCGACTACTCCGGCGCGCAGGCATGCAAGGCGCTCAAGGACGAGGGTTACAAGGTGGTGCTTGTCAACAGCAACCCGGCCACCATCATGACCGACCCGCAGACGGCTGATGTGACCTACATCGAGCCCATCAC
>CAYSMM010000401.1:0-1539 GCA_964432095.1 uncultured Burkholderiaceae bacterium
CTTGCTGGAGAACTTTGGCAAGATCACCGGCGGCTCGCCCGAGGAGGGCCAAACCGCGAGCGACGGCACCGGCGCAGCCGCGCCTGGCGAGGCCAGCGGCGCCATGGCCCCTGCGCAAATGGGCAAAGGTGAGGCACTCAAAAAGTTTTGCGTCGATCTCACCGAGCGTGCAAACAAGGGCGAGATCGACCCCGTGTCGGGCCGCGATGAGGAGATTCGCCAGATCGTGGACATCCTGATGCGCCGCCGTCAGAACAACCCCATCCTCACCGGCGAGGCGGGCGTGGGCAAGACGGCCGTGGTGGAAGGCTTTGCGCTGCGCATCGCCAAGGGCGACGTGCCGCCTATGCTCAAAGACGTGAAGCTGCTGTCGCTGGATATCGGACTGCTGCAGGCCGGCGCGTCGATGAAAGGTGAGTTCGAGCAACGGCTGCGGCAGGTGATCGACGAGGTGCAGTCCTCGGCCAAGCCCATCATTTTGTTTATCGACGAAATACACACGCTTGTGGGCGCCGGTGGCGCAGCGGGCACGGTGGATGCGGCCAACCTGCTCAAGCCGGCGCTAGCACGCGGCAAGTTGCGTACGCTAGGCGCCACCACCTGGGCAGAGTACAAGAAGTATTTCGAGAAAGACCCAGCACTGACTCGCCGCTTCCAGGTGGTGCAGGTGCCCGAGCCCGACGAAGCCAAAGCACTGCTGATGATGCGCGGCGTGGCCAGCACGCTGGAAAAGCATCACAAAGTACAGCTGCTCGACGAGGCGCTGGAGGCTGCAGTGCGGCTGTCGCACCGCTACATTCCGGCGCGGCAGCTGCCCGACAAATCGGTGAGCCTGCTCGATACTGCTTGCGCACGTGTAGCCGTAAGCCAGCACTCTACACCCGCGGCTGTGGAAGATTGTCAACGACGGATCGAGGCGCTGACCACGGAGCTTGAAATCATTGGCCGTGAAGAAGCCGTGGGCATTGCGGTGGGCAACCGCCGGGTCGACGCCGAGGAAAAGCTCAAGGCCAACCAGGCTGAGCTGGTGACGCTGGAAGCGCGCTGGAAAGAGGAGAAAGGCCTGGTCGATCAGATCCTCGCCATTCGCGCAAAGCTGCGAGGTGCAGGCACTGCATTTGATAATACTGGGGCTAGTGCACAGCAGTCTCTGGTTGATGGAAACCAGCAATCGGCAGACACTACGCCTAGTATCACAGAAGAAGAGCGTTCAAGCCTGCTTAAGGAGTTGAGTGCGCTGAACGACAAGCTGCATGCGCTGCAAGGCGATTCACCGTTGATCTTGCCCACCGTGGACGAGCAAGCCGTGGCCGCGGTGGTGGGTGACTGGACGGGCATTCCCGTGGGCCGCATGGTGAAGGACGAAGTGCAGTCGGTGCTGAAGCTGGCCGAGACCCTGGGCCAGCGTGTGATTGGTCAGATGCATGGGCTGGAGATGATCGCGCGGCGCATACAAACCAGCCGCGCCAAACTCGACAACCCCAACAAGCCAATTGGCGTGTTCATAATGGCGTTGAAGTAGCCAATAGACGGCGTGGC
>CAYSMM010000402.1:0-1538 GCA_964432095.1 uncultured Burkholderiaceae bacterium
CCTGCCCGCATAAGGACAACCCGGCTCAAGCCGCAGGCCAGGCGCGTAACTGTAAGGGCGCACCCTTGGGCTTTGCAGGCCGCTTGAGTTGCCACTCTCGCGTTTCGGGCGCGGCGGGCACGAGATTCGTTTCTTTCAGCAGCCCGTCACGAAAGTAATGCAGCCTGGTTTGTCTGCCGGGCTGGAACTGCGCCTTGACGGCGTCCCAGCGCGCGCGGTTCACCTGCTCGCCGCCCACAGCGACAATCATGTCGCCCTTGGCCAGACCTGCGCGCTGCAGCGCACCCGCAGTGAGTGCATGCGCAACCGTCACGCCCGCATCGCTGGCATCCAGTCGCCCGCCCAGGTTGGCTGCGGCATCGCTCACAGGCACGAGCTCGATGCCCGCGCCAGCCAGCAGCGACTGCAACGGCGGGGGCTCGGTGCCGTGCACCGCGGTATCAAACAATGACTTGAGGCCTTGGATACGCTTGCCGGCAACAGCCTCGATCAGTGCGGGCATTTCATCTTCGGCCACACCGGGCTCGCCACGCAGCCAACGCTGCCACAAGGCACGCATGACGTCGTCCAACGAGCGCTGGGTTTGCGCGCGCAACAACAGGTCGAGCGCCAGGGCAATCGTGCTGCCTTTGACGTAATAGCTCACGGTGCTGTTGGGCGTGTTCTCGTCGGGCCGGTAATACTTGATCCAGGCGTTGAAGCTTGAATCGGCCACGCTCTCCACACGCGCTCCAGGCGAAGTCAGCACATGGCTTACGCTGCGCGCCAACAGCTTGAAGTAGCGCGCTTCGTCAATCAACCCGGCACGCAACAACAGTAAATCGTCGTAATACGACGTGAAGCCCTCGAACAGCCACAGCAAACGGGTGTAGTTTTCATGCTCCAGGTCATACGGCTCAAACGCCCGCGGCTTGATGCGCTTGACGTTCCACGCATGAAAGTACTCGTGGCTGAACAGCCCGAGCAAGGTGACATACCCGTCGCTGAGCGGCTCACTCGCGGTCGTGCTGGCTGTGGCGGCAGGCAGGTCGGCGCGCTTGCAGATCAGCGCGGTGCTGTCGCGGTGCTCAAGTCCGCCATACCCGTCACCCGATGCGTGCAGCATGAACAAGTATTGCTTGAACGGTGCTTTCTTGCGCTGCGGTTCGAACAGGGCGATTTGCTGCTCGCAGATATTCTTTACATCAGTTGCCAGCCGCTTGATGTCAAACGGCGCAGCGCCTGTCACCACGATCTCGTGCGGTGTGCCATGCGCCTTGAACTGCACACGCTGCAGGTGGCCCATGGTCACCGGCTTGTCGATCAGCTCGTCATAGTCGGCGGCGATGTACTTGCCGAAGCCCGCAGCGCTGATCGCCTTGGCTTTGAGCGTAGTGCAAAGCGCCCAGCCTTTGCAGCGCGCGTCTTTCGGCGGCTTGATATGCACACTGCACGGCTCATGGCGCGTGGCGTCGCTGTACATGAACATGCTTGATCCATTGAAGAAGCCGCGCTCGGCGTCGAGCCACGCAGTGCGCACCGACTGATCGAACGCATAC
>CAYSMM010000403.1:0-1536 GCA_964432095.1 uncultured Burkholderiaceae bacterium
GTGTCGCAGCACACCACTGGAGGCTGCAGTCGCGTTGCCGGAGGACGAAGTGGGCAACTGCCGCCTGTTCGCCTGGCAGGCCAAGCGAGTTGCAGAGCAACTGGGTGCAACATTCGCTTTTCGCCGCGAGGTGTTGCACGTTGAGCTGCACAGCGGCGGGATCACGCTGCATTTCGCAGATGGCGAGCCGCAGAGTTTCGACAACGTTGTGGTGTGTGCCGCGCTGGGCAGCGCGCCACTGCTAGCACCGCTAGGTTTGAGTCTGCCGCTGCTGCCGGTATGGGGCTACTCGCTCTCAGCGCCGCTGCTGGACGGCGACATCGGCCCACGCTCAGGTGTGATGGATGAGCGCTACAAAACCGCCATCACCCGCCTGGGTCAGCGGCTCCGTGTGGCGGGCACAGCAGAGATTGGCGCCCGTGCAGGCGAGCACAACGCGGCAGCGGTGAACACCTTGTATGACGTGCTGCGCGACTGGTTTCCAGGCACCGCGGCACTCACCCAGTCCACGGTGTGGATGGGCGCGCGGCCTATGCTGCCCGACGGACCGCCGCTGGTAGGCGCGACGGCCGTGCCGCGGCTCTATGTGAACCTCGGCCACGGCTCCAGCGGCTGGGCCTTGTCGTGCGGCAGCGCTGATTTGCTGGCCGATATTTTGAGCGGCCGTGAGCCGCGGCTTGCGCGTGAGGCCTACAGCATGGCACGCTACGCAGCATGACAAGCCTGCTGCGCGTTGATTGCCTTCAACACCTTACCCGCGTGTGCCTGCTGAGTAATGCGCAGGCCTATGCGCTGGAGCGTTCGCTTGCCGCGCAACTGCCGCCCCATGCGTTGATGAGCCGCGCGGGCCAGGCCGTCGCACGGCTGGCGCGCGCCCGCTTCCCGCATGCACGTCGCGTGCTGGTGCTCACAGGCAGGGGTAACAACGGCGGCGACGGCTTTGTGGCCGCCGCGCATTTGCAGCAAGCCGGCTTGAGCGTCACGCTGCAGATGCTTGAACCGCCCAAAGAATCCACTCATGACGCATACTGGGCGTACTGTCATGCCGTTACTGCTATTGATAAATCAGAAATAGCAACTTACTCATTAGAGTATCAATCTCCAAAAGTTGATCTCATCATCGACGCATTGTTAGGCGCTGGGCTGAACCGCACGCCAGTCGGCCTGGCTGCTCACTGCATAAGCGCCATCAATGCGCTGTGCGACCAAGGCGTACCGGTGTTGAGCGTTGATGTTCCCAGCGGCATGAATGCCGACACCGGCCATGCCGTCGGCACCGCTGTTCGCGCTACCCTCACGCTGGCCTTACTCGCGCTCAAGCCAGGCCATTTCACGGGCATGGCGCCGCACTTATGTGGCGAGCTGTGGTTCGACGACCTGGGCACGCAGTCTGCCGCCTCGCACAGCGGACACGCCGCGCAGCTCAACACCGCCGCGTCACTCGTACTCGCGCCACGCAACCCGTTGCAGCACAAAGGCCAAAGCGGCGATGTGATCGTGGTGGGCGGCGGCGTGGGCATGTCCGGTGCGCCACGG
>CAYSMM010000404.1:0-1509 GCA_964432095.1 uncultured Burkholderiaceae bacterium
CAGCGCGGTGTGCATGTGCGCCTGGTGGTCGATGGCTTTGGCTCCGGCGATCACGTGCAAGCTCTGCGAGATCAGTTGTCGCAGGCCGGAGTGGAGTTCGGGGTGTTCTCACCCGTCAAGAGCCTGCTGGGCATGTTCTTCGGCAAGCAGTTGCGGCGCTTGCACCGCAAGCTGTTGGTGGTTGATGGCCAGTATGCGTTCTGCGGTGGCATCAATGTACTGGACGACTATTGGGACCCCAACCACGGTGCGCTCGATCAACCCCGGCTTGATTTTGCAGTGCGACTGCAGGGGCCGCTGGTGCCGGCGGTGCGAGACGCGATGGAGCGCATGTGGTGGCGTGTCGATGCATTTGGCCGCGTACGAGACCGTCAGTTCAAGGCCGCGATGATGGCGATGCGCGACGCACCACAGCAGTTACGCCGCTGGGCCAGCGGAACCAAGGCGAATTGGGAGAGCACCTGGACGGACTGGCAGCAAAAGCGCACCGCGCCAGGCTGGGAGCAACGCTCACTGCTGCCCGACATCAGCGAGATGCGCGCGGCGTTCTTGCTGCGCGACAACGTCACTAACCGCCGGCGCATCGAAGGCGCCTACCTGGCTGCTATCCGCAGTGCGCGGCGCGAAATCTTCATCGCCAATGCTTACTTCCTGCCAGGCCGCAGAATCCGCAAGGCCCTGCAGGCGGCCGTGAATCGTGGCGTCACGGTGAAGCTTTTGCTGCAGGGGCGCTATGAGTACTTTGTGCAATACCACGCCACGCATGCCATCTACGATTTTCTGCTCAACAGCGGCATGCAGGTGTATGAGTACAAGGCGAGCTTTCTGCATGCCAAGGTTGCCGTGATCGACTCACGCTGGAGCACAGTAGGGTCGTCCAATCTCGATCCGTTGTCCATGCTGCTGGCCTATGAGGCCAACGTGGTGGTGGACAGCGCGCGCTTCGCATCTGAGTTGCGCGGCGCCTTGATCGAAGCGATGGACAATGGCGCAACACGGCTGGACGCCGCCAGCTACAGCCGGCGCAGCCTGGGTAAGCGCGTGCTCAACTGGCTGGCCTACGGCATGTTCCGCCTGGGCGTGGCGATTACCGGCAAGCGCTACTGATGACCATGATGGATTTGATCGTGCTGCGCCCCGAGGGGCTTTACTGTCCGCCCGGAGATTTTTACATCGACCCATGGCGGCCCGTCAGTCACGCGGTGATCACGCATGCGCATGCCGACCACGCGCGCGCGGGGCATACGCACTACCTGGCTGCAGCGCCATCGCAGCATGTGCTGCGTGCACGGCTGGGCAATGGCATCAATCTGCAGCTGGCAGAGTATGGCGAGGCGGTGATGCACAATGGCGTGCGCGTCAGCCTGCACCCAGCCGGGCATGTGCTGGGCAGTGCGCAGGTACGCGTCGAGCATCAAGGCCAGGTGTGGGTGGCCAGCGGTGACTACAAGACCGAGCCCGATGTCACCTGCACACCGTTCGAGCCCGTAAAGTGCCATACCTTCATCA
>CAYSMM010000405.1:0-1505 GCA_964432095.1 uncultured Burkholderiaceae bacterium
GCAGCGGCTCCTGACACGGCACTTCTATGCCGGTGAGCTCGGCCACACGCGCCTCTATCCTGCTGATGAGGGCAGTTTCGCCGCGCGCAAAATGGGTGCCTTCGGAGGTGCGTGAATCGTCCACCTTGTACTGACCTGTCGCCGGGTCCACCACCTCGGCGCGCTTGAGCTTGGGCCGCGACTGGGCGATCAATTCGTCGCACTCAGCGGCCGTGAGCACATTGCCAAACAGCACGATGCGCGGCTTGGCCATGGCAAACAGCACCTCTACAGTATGCCCGGCTGCCTCAATGGCATTGGGCGCATTCATGATGTGCTTGCGCACCTCATCGTTAGCCATGACGGCAACGCCCTCGGCCGGTTGCAGCGTCTTGCCATTGAACAACGCCGCGATGGCCTCCTCTGCAAACTTGCGAGGATGTCCGGCAGTGACCATCGCAGCCACCATGCTGCCTGGCTCGCAGCCGCGCGCCTTTTGCGCGTCCAGCCACTGGGCGAGTTCTGGGGTCAAACGGCTCATGATGGGGTCTCTCTTACTTTCCTACTTAGTGAGTTACTCAGAGTGACACTCAAGGGGGTCACTGAGGGTGTCGGTTAAATTCGGTGCTTGGCGATGGCGCATTCTGCTTGCATTTGCATAGAGCCAACAGCGAGTTGCTACTCGAGTCTGATATAGTCTTTCATATCTTAGCGTCATGAAACACCCGCTCCTCGCCCGCACTATAAGCATTCGCTGCCCCGGCTCTGCCGGTGTGCAGGCACACGCTGCTGTAAGCGTTGCGGATTGGCACTGCGTCTGGCATTGGTGGGCTTAGGCCCAACTACACCCTCCCCATTGCGGCGCGAGCCGCCCGGGCTGCAGCGCAGCCTACCCTCAGCAAGCCGACAACCGATCAAGCCCGGGCAGTACCCCGGGGCTGATGGACGATATGAGTGAGCATTCATGACGGAACTGGAATTTCAACACTTGGCGCTCGATGGCTACAACCGCATTCCCTTGATTGCGGAGGCATTTGCCGATCTCGAAACGCCGCTGTCGCTATACCTCAAACTGGCGCATGCCGAGCGTGGCGGCACCCACAGCTTTTTGCTGGAGAGCGTGGTGGGCGGCGAGCGTTTTGGCCGCTACTCCTTCATCGGCCTGCCCGCCCGCACACAGTTACGTGTGCAAGCGGGCACGACCGAGGTGCTGCGCGACAACCGCGTCGTCGAGACGCTGGTCGACAACCCGCTGGATGCGATTGCGGCCTACCAGCAACGCTTCAAGGTGGCGCTCAGGCCCGGTATGCCGCGTTTTTGCGGTGGCTTGGCAGGCTACTTCGGCTATGACGCGGTGCGCTATATCGAGCCGCGGCTGGCTGCCTCCGCCCCGCCCGATTCGCTGGGCATGCCCGACATCCTGCTGCTGCAGACCGACGAGCTGGCTGTGATCGACAACCTCACCGGCAAGCTGTATCTCATCGTCTATGCCGACCCTCAGCAGCCCGAGGCCTACACGCGGGCAC